>JAUNMG010000034.1 GCA_030531905.1 bacterium
CTATAACTCCTGTGGTTGAGCCAGTTAGAATTCTAACTCCTGTAGTTGAGCCTGTTACTAATGTTAATACTGGTTCTAGAGTAAGTCCTGTTAATGATGCAAGAGATGAAGCTTTAGAACAATTAAATGATAGTTTAGAACGTGGTGATTTAAGTGCTGCAATGACTAGCTTTAATTTATTAACAGCCTTAGGATTTGAAAGACCAGCAAGAGCAGCTTTAAGAAGAAATGGATATAAAATAGAAGAAAGAAACGGAGAATATTCTATTGTAAGAATAAATGGTTCTAATAGTTCTAATTCTACTCCTAGTACAAATAATCCTAATCAAAATCAAACAAATACAACGAATACACCTAGTAATGAAGTAGTAGCAGAGGAAGTCAAACCTCCTACTACTAATGTACCTAATAATACTAATACAAGTACATCTCAAAGACAAAATGTTGTTCATACAAATAACACAAATACACAGCCTGCTCCTGAAAATAATGCTCCAGCTGAAAATAATGCATCAACATCTAATACTACTCCTACAACATCTACACCAAGTAATTCTACTACTACTAAACCTACTAGTATTAAACCTAATAAAACTAATGTTGTTAATATTACAGATGATGTTACAACCACAACTAAAAAATCAAGTGGTGTTGGAACTGCAGTTGGTGTTGGTTTAGGTACAATTGCTGCTGGTGCTGCTGCAGTAGCAGGTGTTCGATATGTTAAAAATAGAAACAACAATAAAGATGAATACGATGATGAAAATTACGATGATGAAAACAACAATTTAGATGATGGAAATGAATATGTTGATTCTGCCCAATATAGTAACGGAAGTAATTATATGGATGATGATTACTTGGGACCAGCAGGAAGTAATTATACTGATGTTGATAATGATAATACAGAAAATGATTATGTTGATCCTGAGGATTTAGAAAATAGTAGAAATGATAATTTATCATCTGATATGGTGTTAGATCAATTAAATTTGAATAATTAAAAAGAATAAGTGGAGGATTTTATGAAAGATAAATTTTTACCAATTGGATCCGTTGTTTTATTAAATGGTGGAAAAAAGAAAATAATGGTTACTGGTTTTTGTTCTATAGCTGCAGATGATAAAACAAGAGTTTATGATTACTCAGGATGTATATATCCAGAAGGATATTTAAATTCAAATCAGATTTGTTTATTCGATCATGAACAAATAGAAGAAGTATATTTTGTAGGATATGAGAATGATGAAGAACAAAATTTTAAAAAACAATTAATTGAAGTATTAGATGATTTTAAAGAGAATACAAAGAAAAGTAATAGTGAAGAAAAATCATCTAATATGAATAACAATGAAGATTTAGAGTACCTATAATTCTAAATCTTTTTCTTTTAGATAATTATTATTCATGTTATACTAATTAAGTAGGAGGTAGTATATGGAACTTGATTTAAAAATAAATGAATTTGAAGGACCTCTTGATTTATTACTTCACTTAATAAAAGAAAATAAAATGGATATTTTTGATATTAAGATAGAAGAAATTACGGAACAATATTTGTCTTACATAAAAAGGCAAGAATCAATGAATTTAGAAATTGATAGTGAGTATTTAGTTTTAGCATCAGAGTTAATAGAAATTAAATCTAAGTTATTATTACCTCATGAAAAAGAAGTTTTAGATGAAGACGAATCTGATCCTAGAGAAGAATTAATGAATAGACTTCTTGAATATCAAGCTTATAAAGAAATAACTAAGACTTTAAAAGAAAAAGAACTTATTAGACAAGAAATATATACTAAAGCCCCAAGTAGCTTAAAGGAATTTGTAGACAATGATACTGATATAAAAATGGATATTACTTTGGATGATTTAGTTGATGCTTTTCAAAAGTTCTTAGAAAGAAAAAAAGAGTCAAAACCACTTTCGACTAAGGTTACTGAAAATGAAATAACTGTTTCTTCTAGAAGAAGTGATATTAAAATGATTCTAAGCAAAGGTAAAAGAATTTCTTTTTTTAAGTTATTTCCTGTATATACAAAAGAGTATGTGGTTGCGACATTTTTGGCTATTTTAGAAATGGTGAAAAATAAAGAAATAATAATTACTCAGAATGATACATTTGATGATATTGTATGTGAGGTGAGATCATGAATAAAAATTTAGCTGTTCTTGAAGGACTTTTATTTGTTGTTGGAGAAGAGGGACTTGATTTAAGTCAAATAGAAGATGTACTTGATTTAGACGAGGAAGAAGCAAAAATATTACTTAAAAACTTAAGAGAAGAATATGAAAATGATAATAGAGGTCTTAGAATAGACTTTTTAGGGAATAGATTTAAACTTACAACTAAGTTTGAACACAAGGAATACTATCAAAAACTAATTGAAAATCCAACTACTAATACACTTAGTCAGGCGGCACTAGAGACTTTAGCGATTATTGCGTATAATGAACCAATTACAAGAATTAAAATAGATGAATTAAGAGGAGTTGCTAGTGGACAACTCGTAAGAAAATTAGTTGCTAAGGGTTTTATTAAAGAAGTTGGTAGAAGTGATATGCCAGGTAGACCTATTTTATATGAAACTACAAGTGAGTTTTTAGACTATTTTGGTCTTCCTAATATTGAATCATTACCTGATATGTCTAAGTTCATTGAAGAAGCAAGTAACAGTGATGATGTAGATGAAAAAGACTTATATCATTCAAAATATAGAGAAGAAGTATCAACAGAGGCTTGATACTTTTTAATTTTATGGTATAATTTAATTATGCCTGTGTGGTGGAATTGGTAGACGCGTTGGACTCAAAATCCAATGGTAGCAATACCGTGCCGGTTCAAGTCCGGCCACAGGCACCAATGGCGAATCTGTTCGAACTATTCGAACTTTGATATATAGAAATCAATCGAAATGATTGATTTTTTTCGTATTTAGAAAAAAATCATAAGAAAGGTTGGTGTCTATGATAAATGTTATCAAGAAAAAAATTGATGAAGAAGAATCGTTAAGAAAAAGGTGACAAATGTTTTTAAAGAACAAGTTGTTGATTTAGAAACAATACTACTAAATTTTAAAATCGCAAGTGCGATTATTCATTATGATGAAACTAGTCCACATCTTCATATTGTAGGTGTACCAATTAAAGTTGGTGGTAAAAATGGTATGAGTAAACAAGTTGGAAAAAGTGATGTTTTCACAAAAGAATCACTTCGTAAATTACAAGATAAAATGAGAATTTTATGTATTGAATCATTTAATAAAGAATATAATCTTACTAACTCTCTAAAGAAAAAACAAAAAGGTAGAAATAGAGATTATCATATAACTGAAATGGATAATTATATAGAAATGAAAGAACAACTAGAAAAAAATCAAGAAAATTTAGAAAAAGCAAATAAAAAATCTCTTGAGCTAGATAATAAGTCAAAAGAAGTTAAAGAAATAAAACCAACACTAATTAAGAAAGATAATTATATTTTAAAACAAGAAGATAAAGATAAAATAGATAACTATATTAAGCAAGTTGATAAAACAAATGATGAATATAAAAATATTCAAACACTATCTATTACTCTTAATAATGTAGATAATCAAATACAATAAAATCAAAAAGAAATACAAACACTTACTGAAAATAATGAGGCATTACAATTAAGAGTTGATACACTAACTAGAAACAATAAAGTTAAAGAAAAACAAATTAAAGATTTAAAAGAAAAAAAAATTTTTCTTTAAGACAATCACTATCATTTTGGAAAGATAAATTTTTAAAAATAATATCTTTCATCAAAGATAAACTATTTGGAAAAGAAAAAGAACGAGAAAAATATATGGATGTTGCAGAAGAGTTATATTCAAAGAAAATTATTGAAGAAGATACATTTGAAGATTTACAAGATACTTATGAATTTAGTAAAAATCACGATTATGAAAGAGGTAAAGACGATTTAAATTTAGGAATGTAAAAAAGTTCTTTTAATTAAGAACTTTTTTGCTTGTAAATAACTATGGCTTTAAAACTCTAGCCTTAAGTTTGTCAGGCGTTCCATATTCTTCTAAAAAAACATTAACTGAGTCTTCTAATAATCTTTTTTTGTATTTCTGCTTCTCTTTTATCATCTTCAGCAAAAATACCATTTTCTTCTGCTACTTTTATAACATTTCTAAAATCTTTCTCTAACGAATCTTTAATTTTATCAAAATTAAGATTTTCAATTAATATTAATTCATTTAATTTTGCAGTTTGCCAATCATTGCATACCTTTGTGAAAGAATCACCACGATGAAACACAAATTGCCATGAATTCAAACGCATTCTTAATAAAAATCCATTTAAAAAGTTTATACGTGCCTTAACAGCAGTTTCATTTTCTATACCGAATAGTGAATTATAAGCATAATAAACGGCTTTGATATCAGTTTTTTTGTGATAACTTGTATCATCATCACTATTTATCAAAGATGCAAAACAATTTAAAACAGCTGCTTTGATATCAATTGAATATTCAACAGGGAAATTTTTTTTAGTACAAACATAAATTAAATCTGTAGCTGGAGCAATCCAATTATGATTTGATTTCTTACTAGCTTCCATTACTTTTTTATGAATAGTTGAAGCACGCATAGTACGAAGATTACCATTCCAATCTATAAAAGTATATAATCCTAACATTTTTTCCTCCTTAAATAATTGTTAAATATAATAACATTTTTTTCATTATTTTACAATAAGTTGCTAATATCTAATAAAATTACAAATAAATGAAATAATGTAGCATGAAATTATTGCTACTTTTTCTATTCTTTGGTAAAATGAATATAGTGATTGATATAAATCAATCGTCTTTATGCGAATTAGTTGTAAACCACTTCGTCATTCGCACCAAAATAGAAATCATGCAACTTGCAAAAACATTAATTTTTTTGGTATTATGTATTTAGCAAGAAAACTTGCATAAAATAAAAAAGAGGAACATTCGATTCTGCAAGTGAATGTTGCCTTTAAAAAGTTAGTTATGATACTCAATCAGAGATGAAAGAGTGTCATATTTTTATTGCTATTACCAATAAGGTAAGGAGTAATAAAATGATAGCAATAAGACGAAGGACTTTTATTATAAAAGTTCTTTTCTTCATTGTATCCCTCCTTTCTTTCTCAAGATTGAAGGACGACACTGCACCATATTGATAGGAAATTTGAACTTTCGAGATAATACAAAAACTACTCTCAAATTAATGAAAGTAGTTTTGTTTTATTAAACACATCTATAGATTAACATATTAATTATTGAGTGAAAATAGTTCATAAATTATTTTTTTAACATTGTTCTTTTATCAAAGTAATAATGTTTATTACATATCTCAGTTAGTTTTGGTCTATGAGTAACTATAATACAAGTTTTGTCTTTTAAATACTTATTAATCATGTCATAAATTTTATTTTCTGATAAACTATCTAAATTGGATGTCGGCTCATCTAAAATATAAATTTCTTTGTCTAATAAAATTCCTCTTATTATATTTATTCGTTGTTTTTGACCTGCAGATAATTTTATTCCTTTTTCTCCTACAAGAGTATCTAATCCATTTTCTAAATCACTTATCCATTCATCTAATCCAGCATCTTTTAAATATTCATTTAAGGTTTCATTAGAAATTTTTTTACCTAAACATAAATTTTCTTTAATAGTTAAATCAAATAAATCAGATTCTTGAGAAATATATGCAACATCAGGCGTTTTGGATGTTGGTGTACTATCTGTTAAATAATTTTTATCTTCTACACTATAAAATCTACAAAATAATGATAAGAAAGTAGATTTACCTTGTCCAGATTCCCCAACAACACTTATTTTATCTTTTTTATTTAATGAAAAATTTGGTATTTTAATAATAGTATTACTTTCATCATTATATTTAAATTTAATATCTTTAAGTGTTATATTATTCCAATTTCTAATTTTGTTTTTAGTTTCTTCTTCTATAATCATTTTTTCTATTTGATTATTGGCTGATTTAAATTTATTATAATGAATAAATAGAGATGCTACTCCTTTTAATTCAGCATTTAAGTTACCAAACATTGAAGAATAAAACACTATGTAACTAAATACATCCTCACCATTTTTCATTCTAAAAAATAAACTTATTAATATAATTGCATACATTAAATGGACTAACCCATTAATACCTTCGGATCTCATTGAATAAAAAATATATGTTTTTTTTAATGGATTTTTTACAACATCAAACTTTTTGTTCATTGTTTCTGTTGCATAATTTAGACCATCAAAATTTTTAACAGTTTTAACATTTTGTAAGAAATCAACTGCAGTTGCATTATATTTGGCATTTGTATCATTATATTCTTCTTGGACTTTAACGTTTGATTTAGTAAATATAACATTGTAAATAATAATAATAATTGTAAAAATTAAACACACTACAAACATAATATAACTTTGTGTCCATACTTGAATTAAAAATATAGTAATAGCAACACAGAATCCATTTACTGTCATCAATATCTCAGTTAAAAGAGCAACAGTCTCTTCACTTATTATATCTAATTGTTTTTTTAAGTAACCTGTGTGAATGCTATTTATTCTAGAAACATTCATGTTGTATAATCTTTTAAAATATGCTATTTGTAAATCTTTTTGACTAACTTTAAGAAAAATTGCTACTTTTGTATTCCATAATATATTGAAAAATATTTCAAGTATTTTAATTGAAATAGTAAATATAATTAACCATTTGAATTTTTCCAAACTAAATGGTATAGTTAAAAACATTGATAATATAACTGGCATTATGTATAAACATATATTTTCCAAAAAAGCATTTATAAAACATAAAGTATATTTTTTCTTATTTAATACTTTAAAAGGATACATCATAAAAAACACCTCAATATAATTTTACCATAATTTTGTTTAATATTTTATAAATATATTAAAATTTATTTGAACATATGCATGTTGATATTATTTAATAATTATTACTAGCTATTTTTTTCTTAAGAAAATATCAATTTGATTATAGAAATTTTTTTGTGAAAAACTTGAAAATAAATAAAAAATGAGAACTTGTAAAAAATTCTTTTCTATGTTATCATGTATTCAGCAGGAGAATTTGCATAAACTAAAAAGAGGAACATTTAATATTCGCATGTTGAGTGTTGTCTTATAAATTGGGTAATCACCTAAATCATTGCTGAGTTAGGTGATTTTTTCTTTTTAGATTAATACTATAAATAGTAAAAATACTAATAGGAAGATAATAATGATTAAAGATAAGATTAAGAAATCTTTCTTATTGATAAAGACTATTTTATACAAATTTGTTTATAGGTATTGATTTATGGTAAAATTGATTAACTCTAATCATAAACTTGTATGGGAGGAATTGTTATGTATGAATTACCAAAATTACCGTACTTGTTTCAAGACTTAGAACCTTATATAGATACACATACGATGGGACTACATTATCATAAACATCAACAAGGATATTTAAATAAATTAAATGATTTACTTATGAAGAGTAATTATGATTACAGATATACTATAGAAGAGTTACCATTTCATATTATGGAATTTCCTAAAAATATTCAGGAAGATATATTATTTAACTTAGGAGGAGTCTTAAATCATAATTTATACTTTAATAGTATTAGTCCTAATAAGAATGGTTTTCCAAATGGTAAGCTTAGAAAGGCAATAGAAAATCAATTTGGATCTTTAGATAATTTTTTTGCTAAATTAAAAGAAAATGTTATGAAACTAAAAGGATCTGGTTATACTTTTTTAGTTTTAAGAAATGATGGAATGATTGAGATTAAAAATTTTTCTAATCAGGAATTACCTGTATTATTTGGATATATTCCATTATTTAATATTGATTTATGGGAACATGCTTATTATATAAACTATGAAAATAATAAGTCTAATTACTTTGATAATTTTATGTTAATAGCGGATTTTACTAATGCTAACAATATTTATAATAAGTTAGTAAAATAATTATTAATAGTGTATAATTAGATTAGGTGATATAGCTATGAACAACAACAAAATAGGAATACTTGATTCAGGACTTGGAGGATTATCTGTTTTAAATGAGCTTTTAAAAATACTTCCAAATGAAGATTATTTGTTTTATGAAGATAGTATAAATAATCCTTATGGTGAAAAGTGTGATGAAGAAATACTTGAAATAGTATCAAAAATTGTTGATTATCTGCTTGAAAAAGGTTGTAAGATAATTGTTCTTGCTTGTAATACTGCTACAACATCTTGTCTAAAAAAACTAAGAGAAATTTATCCTAATACTATTTTTGTTGGAACTGTACCAGCTTTAAAAGTTTCATTTGATCATAATTTTAAAAATACTCTTCTTTTAGCGACACCTTATACTATAAAATCAACTAGAGTAGAAGAATTAATTAATGATTTTAAACAAAGTAATCAAAATATTTATTTAGAGTCAGGGAGGAATTTAGCTCATTTAATAGAACTAGGTGATACTAAAGGAATAGAGGAATTATTAAAGGAAATTCTTACTCCATATAAAGATACGATAGATTCTATTGTTTTAGGATGTACTCATTATCCATTAGTTAAAGAAAGTTTTAAAAAAATCCTGCCTAACTGTGAAATACTAGATGGAGCTTTAGGTGTTTCTTGTGAAGTTAAGCATCAACTAATTGTAAATAATTTATTAAGTGATAGTGTTAAAAATGGTAATGTTATTATTGAAAATAGTAAGAGTGAAGATTTAGTAGATAGAAGTTATAAAATACTTTCTAACATTTGTTAGTATTTCATAACTTTTTTTGATATAATAAGCTTGGTGAAGTTTTATGGACAAAAAGAAATACGTAATTTTAGAGATTATTCCAACAGCACTTGATCCTAAAAAAGGTGAAATTGCTCAACTATCTGCCTTAAAATTAAATGGATTAAACCTTATAGATAGATTTGATTATAGATTAAACGATGATAAAATAAAAATAGAAGATATTAAAAATATGATTTCATATGATAAAAAAAGCTTTAATTATGTTGATTCAAAAGAAGAAATCCTTACAAATTTTCAAAAATTTATAGAAGATTATGATCTATTAATAATAGATAATGAATATACAGCTAATTATTTAGAAGATATTGAGAATAAAAAAGAGTCTATTTTTAAGTATTTAAAGATGGATTTTTCAGATGATGTTATAGAAAAAGTTATAGATAAATACAAGTTAGAGCCTAGTAATTATATAGTTGATTTACTATATGAGGCTTTGATTTTTGAAAGTAATAATAAGGAGTAGGTTATATGGTTATCGCAAATAATTGGAAAGATTATGAAATAATAGATGCATCTAATGGAATGAAATATGAAAGATGGAAAAATATTTATTTACTAAGACCAGATCCACAAATAATTTGGGATAATGGCAACTTAGAAGAAAAGTATAAAGGTAAGATTCATGCTATTTATCATAGAAATAATAAAGGTGGCGGACATTGGGAGAATTTAAAAGCCTTACCTAATAATTGGTTAATTAATTATAATGATTTAAAATTCAATATTAAGCAAATGGGATTTAAGCATACCGGACTTTTTCCTGAACAAGCTTATAACTGGGATTTTATGAGAAATAAAATCAAAAATAGTAATCGTAAGATTAAAGTCCTAAATTTATTTGCTTATACGGGAGGGGCAACTATTGCTTGTTTGTCTGAAGATGCATTTGTAACACATGTTGACTCATCACGTGGAATGGTTGATTGGTGTAAAGAAAATGTTAAGTCTAATAATTTTCAAGGTGAAAATATTAGATATTTAATTGATGATGTTGTAAAGTTTGTCAAGAGAGAAATTAGACGTGGAAATAAGTATGATGCAATTATAATGGATCCTCCAAGTTATGGTAGAGGAAGTAATGGTGAAGTTTGGGATATTGAAAAAGATTTAAATAATTTGATTGAACTTTGCAGTGAAATTTTAAGTGATAAACCACTATTCTTTTTGATTAATTCTTATACTACTGGCTTGTCTTCTGAGGTTTTGAGAAATTTATTAACAATTCATGTGAAAAAAAAGCATCATGGTAAGATTAGTTGTGGAGAAATAGGTCTTCCTATTAAAGATAATAATTTAACTCTTCCATGTGGAATTTATGGAAGATGGGAAGAAAATGAATAATTTAAAGATATTTTATGAAGATAACCATATTATAGTTGTAGAAAAAAAAGCTAATATTTTAAGTCAAGCAGATAGTACCAAAGATATTGATATGCTTACAATTATAAAAAAATATATAAAAGAAAAATATAATAAACCAGGTAATGTTTATTTGGGACTTGTTCATAGACTAGATAGACCAGTTGGTGGAATTATGGTTTTTGCTAAAACATCTAAGGCTGCATCAAGACTTTCCGAAGAAGTTAGAAATCACACTTTAAAGAAAACTTATCTAGCAGTAGTTCATGGTATTTTAGAAAAAAGTGATGGAACCTTTTCTGATTATTTAAAAAAGCTAGATAATGGTAATACAATTGTAACGACAAAAGACGACGGTAAATATTCAGAATTACATTATAAAGTGTTGGCTTATAACAAAAAAGATAAACAAACGCTTGTTGAAATAAATTTAATAACAGGAAGACATCATCAAATAAGAGTTCAATTTGCATCTCGTGGTTATCCTTTATGTGGGGATCAAAGATATGGTAGGAAAGATAAAACTCAAATAGCTTTATATGCCTATAGGCTAGAGTTTATCCATCCTGTTATTAAGGAAAATATGGTTTTTGAAAATAAGAAGATAAGTAATCTATATTTGTCAAAGTTTACGTTGTAAAAAAGTGTCAAAAGAAAATATTGTCTTGTAATTGACATTTTTTTTTGCTATTATGTTAATAGAATAAAGATAAGGGAGTAGATAAATATGGATTTTAGTTGGTTTGGTACTATACCAGGTATGTTGATTACTGGCGGTATAGCATTATTAATAATAGCTTTAATAATTTTTATATCGACAATAGGAAGAAAAAACAAGGGAGAAAAAAGTAAAGTTCAAGAACAATCATTAGAAGGAGCAAAACAAATGGTTAACGAGGCAACGATTGGGCAAAATAATGAATCAGTTGTAGCTATGGGTGTAGCTGGTACTACTCCATCTGTTCAACCACAAATTGATAATGGAATGCCAGATGTTACTTTTGCTGTCCCAGATAATAATTCTATGGGAATGGAATCTCAAGTGACTCAAGCAGTTTCAGGAATTGGTTCAGTAGAACCACAAATGACTCAACCAGTACCAGAAACTAG
>JAUNMG010000060.1:0-207 GCA_030531905.1 bacterium
CATTGCACTTTTGTAAATGTTTTATTTTATCCCTTATATCTGCTGCTTTTTCATACTCTTCTTTTTCTACAGCTCTAATTAAATCTTCTTTTAAAATTCTTATTTCTTTGCTTATATAGACATCACCTTTCACCTTCTTTGGAATTTTTCCTATATATTCATCATATCCATAGATATTTTTAAGAATTGGTTTAAGCTGCTTTTCAA
>JAUNMG010000060.1:237-1796 GCA_030531905.1 bacterium
CTACAGCCAAGCTTTCCTGTTTCTCTATATTCGGCATATGTAGTGTAACAATTAGAACAAATAATATCTTTGTCTGTAGATTCCTCATCGGCTGCTAGTAATTTATCATATTGTTCATCTGATTGGTTATTTTCATCTATATTAAATTTATCCATTACATCCTTTATGGAAAATGGCTCTTGGAAATTAAAATTAAACAATGGGTAGTCTTTTGCACAATCACTACATAAATACATTCTTGTTTCTTGTCCATTTATTATGGAGCTAATAAAAACTGAAGCAGTTTTCTTATGACATTTTTGACATAACATAATATCACTCCTCTATATTAAATAATTCCTCTATCATATTTTTTAAAATTTTTGCCCTTATTATGTCATTTAACCCACATATAGGTGTATTTAATGATTTATCATCTATAGTACATAATATTATCTTTGCTTCTCGACTATTAATCAAGTTTATGTCTATTAACCACTTTATAATCATTTTACTTTGTAAATATGTTATTTGTTTGTCTATTTTTTCATACAAGATATTCAAAACCTGATCTTTATTTAGTTTAGTGATTTTATCGATTTTTATATATCCTCCTCCGCCTTTTTTGCTTTGAACCTCATATCCCTTCTCCCTAGAAAATCGAGTTGTCAAAACATAATTTATTTGAGACGGAGCACAATTAAATAAGTTTGCAAGTTCATTTCTTTGTATTTGAACTGTATCACTATCTTCCATTAAATCTTTGATAAATTTTTCTATTATATCACTAATTGATGCCATATACATCACCACTTAAATAAATTTTTCTTTGACTTTCTTTGACTACTATTTATATATATTATATACATATTTTAGTCATAAAATCTAATTATTATAAATAAAAATATTTTATGTATAATAAAAAATAAACGACATGATATTTTTTAATATCATGTCGCCTAAAATATATATTATTTAATTATTAGCTTCAGCAATTATTTTAGTTGCAAGTTGTTGTGGAACTTCACTGTATTTTTCTAGTTCCATTTCAAAGTAACCTCTACCTTGAGTCATTGATCTTAAATCAATTGCATATTTAAATGTCTCACTTTGAGGTGCTTCAGCATAAATAACTTGTTTACCTTTATCATCAGGTTCCATTCCTAATATTTTACCTCTTCTCTTATTAATATCACCCATTACATCACCCATATACTCTTCTGGAACAGTTATAGTTAATTTCATAATAGGTTCTAATAATATAGGTTGAGCTTCTTCCATTCCTTTTTTGAATGCTAAAGCTGCTGCCATTTTAAATGCCATTTCAGATGAGTCAACATCATGATATGAACCATCATATAGTGTTGCTTTTATATTTGTAACTGGATATCCTGCAAGTATACCTTTTTGCATAGAATCTCTTAATCCTTTTTCTACTGCTGGTATATAAGATTTAGGAACTGATCCTCCAAATATTTCTTCATCAAATTCAAAATCATCTTTAGTTCTTGTAAATTTAATTTTTACATCACCATATTGTCCATGTCCACCTGATTGTTTTTTATGTTTTCCTTGAACAT
>JAUNMG010000035.1 GCA_030531905.1 bacterium
GCTTTAAAAGATCAAGCTTACCGAGATGGAGAAGAAGCAGGAGAAAAGAAAGGAAAAGAGGAAGGAAGAAAAGAAGGACTGGAGGAAGGCATTTTAACAGAAAAACAAACTATTGCAAAATCTATGTTAGAAAAAAATATGGATATAAGTCTAATAAGTGAATTAACTAAATTGTCAAAAGAAGAGATAGATAGACTAAAATAATCCAACAAAAAAATCTCTAATTAGAGATTTTTTCTATTTACCCATACGACCTAGGTATTCAATAACTATATTTACTATAGTATTTGTAAAATATGATTTTGTTCCTAAATTTTCAATTTCTGGAGCAATTAATTTAATATTTCTTTTACTTACGTTAACAAGTTCGTATAGATTATTAGTATCCTCAACGGCAATAATTCCTTGTCCTAATAGTTGTGTTGGTCTTCCATCATATATCCATTTACTTGCGCCGATATAAATGTTATCAGTATCTATCTTTCTAAAACCTAAGGCAACAAAATCTTTCTTTGGATCAAACACCGTTTCTTCATCGATACTTGCAGATGTTGTAAAGGATATTTTATAATATCCAGCTTTATTAAATTTAATTGTTTCATCATTAGTATTTAAAGTTATTAAATTATTTCCATCAATTTCTAGTCTTTTTATCGGAAGTCTATCTCCATTTTGGATTATAATTCCTTCTGCAGCATTATCTAAATCATTAAATGTTACTAAGTAAGCAGCAAAAATAGATGAATTAGCAGGTCCAGTTGGCCCAGTCGGTCCTTGTTCTCCTTGAATTCCCCGAGGTCCAACAGGTCCAGTTGGACCAACTGTACCATCATATCCTCTAGGAATAACAAAATCTAGTTTATGAGTATTTCCAATTTTTGTATCAATAACTTTTGCTTCATAACCAGGTTCTGCTGTTGCTGTAGAATTAACCATTATAGTATCTGAACTTCCCGTAGGACCTATACATATTATCGTTTTTGGATACTTAAAACAAGGTTTGTTATCGTTACAGTTATTCATTTTACCTTTCCTCCTATAATAAAGTATGCAAAAGGGTAAAATAAAAAGATAATATCAACCTAATATCAAAATAAAAACTACCGATATTTTTTTATCAGTAGTTTCATTTCTAATTTTGAATAATCTCTAAACTAATAGTATCACATCTGTTAAAACTATGATTATCAATACTAGAAGAGTTAATTAATAATCCAGAAGACATTCCCGTACCAGTTTTATAAGAACAACTAAATTTTAAATTAGGATAAGCTTTCTTAATGTTATTACAAGTAGCAGATGCTGAATCAGATAATAATTCATCATAAATAAATACTTTTTCAGTTATTGATTTATCACAAGTAGGAGTAGAATGATTTTCGTTACCACCATTATTAATAGTATTATTACTTGAATTATTTCTATTGCTATTATAGTTATTTGTAACTGTTGGTTTCTTACCGTTACTTAGAGTAATTGTAATAGTTGTATTCTTACTAATTTCACTGTTCGCAGAAAGTGATTGTTTTAAAACAATATTTTTATCTTTAGTGCTAGCTTCATATACAAAATTATATTTAAGTTTTGCTTTTTCAAGTAATTTAACAGCGTCTTCTTTACTTTTTCCAACAACATTCGGAACTGTTGTTTTTTCACCTTGAGAAATAGTAACTATAACTGTATCATCATTTTTAATAGTATCTCCTTTTTTATGAGAATAGGAAATTACTTTACCACTTTCAACTTCACTGTTGAAAACATACTTTTCTTCATAATTAACACCATATTTATTTGCCCAGTCTTTAAATTCATCTAAAGAGTCAAAGCTTTGCATTAATAATTTACCTTTTGAAATAACAATTTTAATAGTTGTTTTTTCTTCAATTACATCACCTTTATTGTAGTTAGCAGAAATAACTTTATTTTCTTTTATATTATCATCATACTTATCAGTAAATTCTAATCTTAATTTATTCTTAATAACCCATTCAGTTATTTTAGACATACTATAATTTTTTAAATCCGGAACTGTTATTTTTTCACCCTTACTAATAATTAATTTTAGATGTCTATTTTCATCATCTTTTTTGAAAACAGTGCCTTCCTTTGGATCTGTTTTTATTACTTTTTCTCTTTTGATACTACTAGAAAAATCAGATTCTAAGTCATAATCAATTCCATTTTCTTTTAAAAAGAAAATTGCTTCTAATTTTGTTTTATTTCTTAAGTCTATAAGAGTAATATCTTCTTTTTCATTATCTCCAGTAGAAAAAGTAAGTTTTAATTCATCACATCTTTTCATAGAACCACTATTACTTTGTTCTATTAAAGTGTTCTTAATCTTATCTGATTCTATGAAAGAAATATCAACATTACTTAAATTATTTTTTTCAATAAATTCTAATACTTTCTTAGAAGCCCAAGTATTCATATTTGGAACAATAACTTCTTTATAAGGATTAGGACCTTCAGAAACTACAACAGTTAATTTTTTTAGATTTTTAAGAGTTGTATTACTATTTTTACTTTGACTAATTATGTGATTTTCATCTACTAAATCACTATATTCATATACTTGATCAATTTCAATATGATTTTTTTCACTCCATTTAATAACCTCAGTTAAACTCTTATTTGTAAAATCTTCTACAGTACCTAATTTACTAGTAGGTAATAGATTTAGAGAATTGGTTATTACAAAAGCTAAATATAATAAAAATAAAAAGACACTTCCATAAATTTTTGCCTTTTTCTTGGTTGGATTAGTTGATTCTGTTATAACAAAAAAGCAAGCAAATATAAAAAGTAATAAGCTACTAATTAAAGATATTATAAAATTAACACTGTTTTCTCTATTAAGAAGAGTAATTATAAAATAAGAAATACTTGATGTTAAGACAATTCCTAATAGTATATTTAAAAATATATTTGATTTTTTCTTCATTTAATCACTACCTTTATTTAATTATATAATAAAGATAAAAAAATATAAATCTTTACATGTAAATAAACTGTTAAGTTATGTCTAATAATTTGTCAAATAGAAAGAAATTTATTAAAAATTATTTTTTCAATGTCTATCAATTTTATAGTAAATATGTTAATCTTAATATATAAATCTAATTAAAGGTGGTGTCATAATGACTGATAATAGTAATAAGTATGATGAAAGATTATTTGATGAGAATGGAATTCATAGAGATACAAATATAAAATATAATAAAGTAGGCTATGATAAAGATGGTTTTAATAAGCAAGGATTTGATAGATTTAATAAGCATAGAGTAACCAAAGAAAACTATGATGAGGATGGTTACTATTATGATGGATATAACGGGGAAGGTTATGATAGAGAGGGGTATGATAAACATTCTTTTGATAGAAATGGTATAAATAAGTTCACTAATGATGTTTACGATATATACGGATTTACTCAAGATAGTTATTCACAAGAATACAGTAGTTCTAAAAATAGATATGGTTTTTCTAGGATAGGTGTAAAAGATGGTAAAGATTATGATGATGAATCATATGATTATAGAGGATTTGATAAAAATGGTTTTCATAAAAATACAGGAACTCTTTATGATGAATATGGATATGATAAAGAAAGATTTAATAAAGAAGGTTGGAGTATTGAAGGTATTAATAAACAAACAGGTACGCACTATGATAAAACCGGTTTTAATATAGAAGGAGTAAATTCACAAGGATTTAGGAGAGATGGAATTCATATTGAAACAGGTAGTATTTATGATACAAACGGCTATAAAATAAATGGCTTTGATAAAGACGGAATTAATAAAATAACTCATGATGTGTATGATATTAAAGGCTATGATGATGAGGGTTATAATGACAAAGGCTTTAATAGGGAGGGTATTAATAAAGAAACTCAAACAAAATATGATAGAGATGGATATGATGCAGCTGGGTATAATGAAAAAGGATTTAATAGAGATGGTTTAAATTCAAAAGGAAAAACAGAAGAAATGGTAGAAGAAGCAAAGCAAATAAAAATAGATATTTATAATGGTCTAGTAAATAAAGCTAAACAATTATCTACCGGTGAATTAAGTGTAGATGATTATTTAAAAAAGTCTAAATTAACAATAGACGAATTAATAGTATTTTCAAAAACACATGGATTAGGCAAAGATGTAGTTAAAGGTTTATCTTCATTAAAAGGAGAATTTAGGAAAAGACAAGAGCCACTAAATAAACAAAAATTATTACAAACTTCATACTTAATTAATGAAAAAGAAATTTTGGTGACTGAAAATGATATAGATAAATGTATTGAGTATATGAGACAACATGATATGTATATTTGCCAATATAATGCTAAAGGTATAATCAAAAGTTATAAAAAAAATAATGACTCTTTTTCTGAATCATCAATTAAAGAGAAAAAGCCAGATATAGAAAAATTACGAAAAGCTTCTTTAGAAGATATGTTAAAATTAGTTGATAAACACAATAGTGAGAAAAGTAGTGGTATAAAAAAATAAAATAATAAAATAATATTTTAATAGGATAGTTTTTTTGTTTGTAAATTTAATAAAAATGTGCTATTATATCGCTGATATTTAATGACTTGTTACTAATGGTGGTGTTTTATAGTGAAAAATCTTAATTTTGAAAAAGAAAATGATTATTTAAATTTAACTATGCAACAAAAGTTTAACTTTGACTCAAATACTTTTGATGAGGAAAATACAAAGGCATATAAGAAAAACAGTAATGCTAGAAAAAAAGAAAATCAAAGAATGAGAGAATTAATTAAGATAAAAGAAAAATATAAAAAGAAATATTATATATCATTAATTCTTGTCCTTATTTTAATTTTAGCTGTTATTGTAGTGAGTGTTCTTTTTATGTATAGAAAACCTAAAATAGAAGAGAAAATTGTTGAAAAGTATAAGGTGCCTGAAAATATTTTATTTTTAGGTGATTCAATAACTGAATGTTACGATTTAGATAAATATTATGATGGATTTAATATTGTTAATAGTGGGATAAGTGGTAATAAAACATATGATATATTAAATAATATGAAAGAAAGAGTTTATAAATATAATCCATCAAAGATTTTTATTTTGATAGGTACTAATGATTTCTTAGAAAATAAAACTAATGAAGAAATTATTAATAATATAAAAAAAATAATAAATGAAATAAGTAAGAATAGACCAGAATCAAAAATATATTTAGAATCTATATATCCAGTAAATAATACTGACGATGAAAAAGTTAACCATTCTGTTGTTAAAAATAGAAAAAATGAAGATATAAAAAAAATAAATAAACAGTTAAAGAAATTTTCAGAGAAGAAAAAAATTGTTTATATAGATATGTATAGTTTATTAGAAGATAAAGATGGTAATTTAAAAATTAACTATACAAAAGAAGGACTACATATGTCTGATGAGGGCTATGATGTTATTACTAAGAAAATTAAAGAGTATTTAAAATAGATAATTTTTTTGAACATAAGAAATAGGTTTGTTTCAATCAGAGTTGTCTATTTTTTATTTTGCATGTTATAATGAAAAAAATAAATATAGGAGTCTAACTATGAATAATTTTATTAAGAAAAATATTAATTTAATACTTTGTATCTTTATACTTCTTCAACCAGTTTTAGATTTAATAACAGGAGTAGGGATTCATTTATTAAAAAGTCAAATAACAGTTGGTATTGTTGTAAGAATTTTGTTTTTGATTTTTATTATGTACACACTTATATTTGTCTATAAAAAGAAGAAACTATTATTATATTATGGAATTATTTTTATCTATTTTTGTTTTTATATATTAGGATTTTATCTTTATAATAAAAACGTTTTTCTATTAGGTGAAATTCAGGGATTCATTAGAGTATTTTACTTTCCAATTCTTTTACTTTCTTTTTATCAAATAAAAGATGATATTAATGTTTCAAATAAGATTTTATTTACAACACTTGTTATATATATATTACTAATTTTTATTCCGTATATAACAAATACTGGGTATAAAACTTATGAAATAACTAAAAAGGGAACACTAGGTTTTTTTAATTCAGCTAATGAAATAAGTGGAATTATTTCGATTTTAACCCCAATTATATTTATAATTTATAATTCAAAAAAACACTTAATATTAAAAGTAATATTTTCATTTATTTATGGAGTAGTTATTTTAATGGTAGGTACTAAAACACCATTACTTTCATTAATAATATCTATCTTAATAGCACTTATCTATATTATAGTAAAACTCATCAAAACAAAAAAATATAAAGCAGTTTTTTCTCTAATAACTATTTTTGCAATTCTTAGTTTTTCAATTGTTTTAATTATTCCAAAAACTAACTTTTATAAAAATATCAAAACTCATCTAAAATTTTTAAAAGTAGATAATATAGTAGATGTTTTTAAAGATGAAAAATTAATCGATCATTTTATCTTTAGTCAAAGACTTTCTTTTGAGAAAAAAACAAAGAAACTTTATAAAAGTTCAAGTTCTTATCAAAAACTAATGGGTATAGGTTATTTAGAAAAAAATAGTAATAAGAAACTAAAACAAATAGAAATGGATTATTATGATATTTATTATAGTCAAGGAATACTAGGATTTATCATTTTCTTCAGTTGTTATATTTATATTTTAGTAGATATTTTTAGAAATAAAATTATTCTTAATTATGAAAATATTATGCTTATCTTAAGTGTTTTTCTAATTATTGTACTTTCTTTGTTTTCAGGACATATTATTACTGCTCCAGCAGTTAGTATTTTTGTATGTGTTATACTCCTAAACCTCAAAAAGAGTTGTTTAAATAAGAAAAAAGCTATATAATAAAATTATGATGAAAGAAGTGATAGAATGAAGAAAATAGGTTTTGTAATAGTTAATTACAATGATTATAAGATGACTAAAAGATTACTTGAAAATATTAAAGACTATAAATGTATAGATCATATAGTTGTTGTAGATAACAATTCAACTGATTCTTCATTTAAAGACCTTCAGAAGTTTAAAGATAAAAAAATCTCTATAATTAAAAATAGTAGTAGGCATTTTTCAGCAGGACTTAACGCTGGAGCAAGATATTTAATTAAAAAAATAGGAGATGCCAATATAATTTTCTCTAACTCTGATATCATAATTAAAGATGAGAAATATATTAAGCTACTTTCATCAACACTTAAGGAAGATATAGTTGTAGTAGGCCCAGTTATAAATGAGCATGGTAAGCTAAATAGAGGCTGGAGGATGCCTAGTGCAAATAGTGAAATTTTATTTAATCTTCCCTTGATCAGTAGATACTTTAAGAAGAAAAAATTACTTTATAAAGAAGAACATTATAAAGATGATATCTCTATAGTAGATGTAGTATCAGGGTGTTTCTTTATGGTAGATTCTATCTTTTTAAAAAGTGTAGACTTTTTTGATGAAAATACATTTTTATATTATGAAGAACAAATTTTTGCTAAAAAAGTTATTGAAAGTAAAAAACATGAAGCTATTAATAATAAAGTAGAAATAATTCATGATCATTCAGTATCTATTGATAAAAGTATAAAAAGGGTAGGAAAACATCGAATATTAAAATCGAGTCAAAGATATTTTGTAAAAAACTATCTAAAAGGAAATTTTATACAAATGGCACTTTTATACTTAACAGATAAATTTTATTTATTTATTTTGTATATAAGATGTTTAATTAGGAGGTAGAGATGAAAGGAATTATTTTAGCAGGAGGGTCAGGTACTAGACTTTACCCTATAACAGAAGGAATTAGTAAACAATTAATGCCAATATACGATAAGCCAATGATTTATTATCCTTTAGCAACACTTATGTTAGCGGGCATTAAAGACATCTTAGTAATTACAACAGAAGAAGATCAAAGTGGTTTTAAAAAACTATTAAAAGATGGAAAACAATTTGGAATTAATCTAGAATATATTATTCAACCTTCACCTGATGGACTTGCTCAAGCATTTATCTTAGGAGAAGAATTTATTGGTGATGAAGAGTGTGCTATGATATTAGGCGATAATATTTTCTATGGAAATGGCTTTACAGAAATGTTAGAAAAAGCAAAAGTTAACGCAGTTAATGGAAAAGCAACAATCTTTGGAAACCAAGTAAGAGATCCAGAAAGATTTGGAATTATGGAACTAGATAGTAATAACAATGTACTTAGTGTAGAAGAAAAGCCAGAAAATCCAAAATCAAATTATGCTATTACAGGATTATACTTCTATCCTAAAGGAGTTAGTAAAAAAGCTAAAAAAGTAAAACCTTCAGCAAGAGGAGAGTTAGAAATAACTACTTTAAATGATTTTTATTTACAAGAAGGAAACTTAAAAGCAGAAAAACTAGGAGAAGGATTTACTTGGTTTGATACAGGTACTTTTGATAGTCAACTAGATGCTGCTAATATGATTAAGTCTTTAGAAAGACTAAAAGACAAGATTATATGTTGTCCAGAACAAATTGCCTATTATAAGGGATGGATTACAACTGAACAATTAGAGATAAGAGCAAAAATTCTAAAGAAAAATAACTATGGTAAATATTTACAAAAAGTAGTAGATGAAGCAAGATAGGAGATTTTTATGAAAAAGATAGAAACAAATTTATTAGATTGTTACATTTTAGAACCAGATAGATTTGGAGATGATAGAGGTTATTTTTCTCCATATTTTATCCAAAAAAATTTAGATGAATTAGGATTTGAACGTGTTGTTCAAGCTAATCGTAGTAAAAGTAGTAAAGGAGTTGTTCGTGGGCTTCATTTTCAAAAAGATCCTAAGTGTCAAGCAAAAATTGTCGAAGTAATTAGTGGATCTGCAATTGATGTTGTTGTTGATATGAGAGAAGACTCACCATCATTTGGAAAGTGGACAAGTGTTTTATTAACACCAGATAATAATAGACAATTATTTGTACCACGTGGATTCGCTCATGGATTTGTATCATTAGAAGATAATACTATTTTTCAATATTTGATTGATAATGATTATGCTCCTGAATTAGAAGGTGGAATTCTTTGGAATGATCCAGAATTAGGAATTAACTGGGAAGAAATATTTGAAGAATACGGTATAGATAAACCACTTCTTTCAGAAAAGGATGTTAATCGTGAAACTTTACAAAAATGTAAAACTAGATTTAGGAGGAACAAATAAACAATGAAATATTTTATTACTGGATATAAAGGTCAGCTTGGATATGATTTAGTAAGAGAACTTGCTAAAAGAGGTGAATTAGATATTACTGTATCTGATTTAGGAGAACTAGGTGAAAATAATCAAGATTCAATTGATTTGATGAATGAAACAAATATTAAGTATGTTCCTTTAGATATAACTTCAAAAGACGATGTTAATAAAGTTATAACTATGGAAAAACCAGATGTAATTTTACATTGTGCAGCATGGACTGCAGTTGATAAAGCAGAAGATATGGAAGACTTAGTTAGAAATGTAAATGTCTTTGGTACAAGAAATATAACAGATGCTTCTATTGAGGTTGGTGCAAAAATTATATATATGTCAACTGATTATGTTTTTGATGGTAAAAAAGAAGGATTATATACTGAAGATGATCAAGTAAATCCAATGAGTGTTTATGGCCTAACTAAATACGAAGGTGAACAGGAAGTAAGACGTAATCCAAATCACTTTATTACAAGAATTTCATGGGTATTTGGAATCAATGGGAATAATTTCATTAAAACTATGTTAAAATTATCAGAAAATCACGATGAGTTAAACGTAGTAGATGATCAAGTAGGAAGTCCTACATATACAGTTGATTTATCAAGATTATTAATCGATATGGCACAAACTGAAAAATATGGAACATATCATGTAAATAATGATGGATATTGTTCTTGGGCAGAATTTGCTAAATATATATTTGAAAGTAATGGAAAATCAACAAAGGTTAATCCTGTAACAACAGAAGAGTATTTAGAATTAACTGGTACAAAACAAGCATATCGTCCAAGAAATTCTAAACTTTCAAAAGAAAAACTTATTGAAGCAGGATTTGAAATGTTACCAAGTTGGACAGATGCTACTGATAGATATTGTAAAGAATTAGTAAAGAAAAGATAATAGGAGGATTTATGAAATTTTTAGTAACAGGAGGAGCAGGATTTATTGGAAGTAACTATATGCATTATGTAGTTAATAAGTATCCTGAAGATGATTTTGTTTGCTTAGATGCGTTAACTTATGCAGGAAATTATAATAATATCAAAGATTTAGAAGGAAAAGATAACTATAAATTTGTTCATGGAGATATTACTGATAGAGATTTTATAGATAAATTATTTAATGATGAAAAATTTGATGTTGTAATTAACTTTGCAGCTGAGTCTCACGTAGATAATTCTATCAAAAATCCAGGTATATTTTTAACAACTAATATTATTGGAACTCAAGTACTTATGGATGCATCATTAAAGTATAATGTAAAAAGATATCATCAAGTTTCAACTGATGAAGTATATGGAGATTTACCACTTGATAGACCTGATTTATTATTTACAGAAAATACTCCAATTCATACATCAAGTCCATATTCAACAAGTAAGGCAAGTGCTGATTTATTAGTAGGAGCATACTATAGAACTTATGGTCTTCCAGTAACTATCAGTCGTTGTTCTAATAACTATGGACCATACCAATTTCCAGAAAAATTAATACCTGTTGTTATTTCAAAAGCTCTAAAAAATGAAAAAATTCCAGTATATGGAACAGGTGAAAATGTTCGTGATTGGATTCATGTAATCGATCATAATATAGGAGTTGATTTAATTGTTAGAAATGGTCGTGTTGGAGAAGTATATAATCTTGGAGGACACTCTGAAAGAACTAATCTAACTATCGTAAAAACAATTTTAAAACAACTTGGTAAAAGTGAAGATTTAATAGAGTTTGTTAGTGATAGAAAAGGTCATGACCTAAGATATGCGATAGACTCATCTAAAGTAGAAAAAGAATTAGGATGGACAAGAACATACACATTTGAAGATGGTATTAAAGAAACTATAGAGTGGTATTTAGAAAAT
>JAUNMG010000001.1 GCA_030531905.1 bacterium
ACTTTTTTATATGATTTATCTCTTTCTTTTTCTATATAACTAGCAGCTTCTTCTAGATTGTTACTAAATTTGAGAAATTTTTTATGGACATGATGGTCCTCTTCTTTTAGAAAAGGAAGAACATATTTACGATATCTGTTTCTTGTATATTTCATCTTTGAATTAGAATCATCTATGTAATATTTAACACCATTTAATTTATCATATTCTTCTAATTCTTGTTTAGTATAAGTAATTAATGGTCTTACTATTTTATAACTTCCCATATCTACTATTTTATGAAAACCACTATATCCTTCTAGATTTGAACCTCTAGTAATTCTCATTAGAATTGTTTCTATTAAGTCATCTCCATGGTGAGCAGTCATTAAATAATTTGCTCCATACTTTTCGATAACTTTTTCAAAAAAATGATATCTGATATTTCTAGCTTCATTATGAAAGTTATCATCACCATATTTTTCAATAGTCATAGATTCTAACATAATGTTTTTTTCTTCACAAAATTGTTTGATAAATATAGCTTCTTCAATACTCTGTTTCCTAATATTATGATTTACATGAGCACATATTATTTTTAAGTTATATCTATCCTTTATTTTTAAAAGCATATCAAATAGTGCCATTGAATCTGGTCCTGTTGAACAACCAATTACAATTGTATCATTATTTTTAAATTCAAAATCTTTAGAAATATCAATATCCATAAATCATCACCAACTCTATTCTATCTAAAATTATAGTTTTTATCAACAAAAAATCCTACGGAATTCGTAGAATTATTTCCCCATCTTTTGAATAAGAATATTTTTCTCTAGCATATCTTGCAATATAGTCAGGATCTTGTAACTTAGAAGCATCAACTTTTAATTCATCCTCTTTTTCCTTTAAAGTAACTAACTTTTTCTTTAATTCTTTCTTTTCTTGATATTTATCATATATTTCAACCCAATATTTACCAATCGTATAAGTAGTTCCAATGATAATTGCAATAGAAGACACACCTAAAAATAACATTCTTTTTAGTTTCTTTTTATTTTTTTTCTTCTTTGCCATATCATTATCACCTACTTTCTTAAGTGTATTATATCACTAATTACTTTGGAAACAATGATTTTAAGATTTTTTTTGTCTACTTGACACTTTTTTTAATTTTATTTTAAGTTTAGCTTTAAAATTATTTACTATTTCAGTAAAACTAATAAAACTAATTAAATAACCAACTCCTATCGCAAGTAAAAAATATTCATGAATAACACCCTGATTTATTTTCTTTATTAATAAAAAATAAAGTAGTGAAAAATCAATAATATATATTATTGTAAATACTATTTTAAATACTTTATTTTTCGAAAACAAAAATCTGTAATTAAGATTAGTACATATAGAAAAAACAATGCCATAAAAAGTTGAAAATATTAGTGAAATTATTTGTAATTTTAATTCCATTATTTAAATAGTTTATTGAAAAGACTTGATTCTTTACTCTTTTTGGCATTGTCTTCTAAATAATTGATACCATTAATTATACCTCTTATTGAAACATTTCCTTGAACGGTATCTAATTTTATTAGTTCTAATTCTTGTCCTTTTACTAAAATAAATCCCATACTTGTTTCTATTAGAAATTGCTCAGTATCAAAATTTTCTACTTTTTTAACTCCTGTTATCATTAGATTTTTTCTTTCTACTAAACTAACTCCATGACTATATGTATTTATTGTATCTTGCTTTTCCATATTATTTCCTCCTAGAAAATAATATGTTTTAGTTAAAAAAATTATGACATAAAAAAAGATGATTTCTCATCTTATTCTTCTACTGCTACTTCATCTTCTGCTTTATTATAAGCATCAATAATAGCATCTTCAAACATTGCTCTTACTTCTGGATTAATTGGATGAGCGATATCTCTGTATCCTCCAGTAGCTGTCTTACGGCTTGGCATTGCTATGAATAAGCCATTATCTCCTTCAATAATTCTAATATCATGAACTGCAAAACTATCATCTAATAATACTGATGCAATTCCCTTCATACGTGATCCTTCTTTTTCAATCTTACGTACATTTACTGATGTTATCTTCATATATTGTCCTCCTTAAAAGTATTACTACTTTCTAGTATCATTTTATAATATTAATATAAAAATTGCAATAAAATTTTATTTTTTCATTGCAATTTCTTTTATTTCTAAATTATTTATTAAAACATCATTATAGCTGTAAGATTTAACTCTTGTTATCTTACCTAATTGTTTTACAGTAAAGACTGAATTATATGATTCTAATATCTTTCCAATAAACTCATCAATTTGGTTTCTAGCACCTTTAAATTTAAAAGCAAAAGTATTACCTCTATTTTCTTTTATATATTTTCTTATCTTATCTATATTCATCTTGGATACCCCACAAACATTGTTCCATTAGTAATTATTCCACCTATACCATCTGAACCATATTTAGTTTTTTCTATTACTGATAATAAATCTATACTCTTACTATTAACTGATAAAGCAACACTTGAAGCAATTATTGCAGGATCAAGAGCATGAATATTTATTCTTTTTGGACTTGATGCAAAATTAGCGCCTGCTCTAATTAATTCTTCGTAATTAGATTGACATGCCCCTGATATTATAATTAATTTATTTTGATCCTTTTCATATTTTCTAGCTGTCTTTACAGCCTTAACAAAGTTTTTAGAATTCTGATAATTATCCAAATTACTAGTATCATTTTTCTTTTTGTAATAAGCATCATGACCAGTAATTACTAAAATATCAGGATTATATTGTTCTAAATATTTAGAAATTCTATTAGGAAGTTCATCTTCTTTTACTACAAAGCCATATGCTTTTACATTTAAATCATGGTAAAAGTTAATACATCTTTCTAGAAAAAAAGGATCACTATCTAAATGAACTATTACCCCTGGTAAAAAGAAAAATTTATCACGATTTAGTTCTATACTCTTAATGTTGTCTGTTATTATTTTTCTATCTTCTCTAACTGTATCTAACTTTTTTTCTTCATGCTTTAAATCTTCTATTGAACAATCCGCATATAATCTTAAATCAACACCCTTTAAAGTTACAATATCATTACCTCTATCGATATCAACTATTTCAAATATAATATCATTATTGTAAGACTTTCTACTAACAACATCACCTATTTTAAAATTCAATAGTATCACCCAAATTAATACTATGACAAAAAAAAAGAATTATTCCTCAGTTAAAGCATTACTTATTTTAACAAATACTATAACTGGTAATTCTTCTGCTCTAGAACTCAATGAAAAATTATATTCCTTTAAAACACTGCCCACCACTTCTAAATCATATCCTTTTAAATTATTTCTAATAGTCTTTCTTTTATATTGAAAACTATCTCTAACCAATTTAAAGAAATGATTCTTATCATTTAATTCAAGTAACTCTTTTTTTCTTGTAAAAGAAACAACAACACTATCAACATTTGGTACTGGAGTAAATTCCTTTCTATTTACAACAAACTCTTTCTTTACATCAAAAAAGTAATTTAAATATACTGTTAAAGAATTATATTCTTTAGTTTTAGGTTTTGCTGAAAAACGATCCCCTACTTCTTTTTGAACCATCATTACTATTTTATTAAAATCTATATCTGTATCCATAATCTTCATTAATATAGGAGTAGTTATATAATAAGGAACATTACTCACAAAATAGATATTTTCATATTCTTCATTTTTTATATCACTAACAATATCACTTTTTATAAAATCTCCATAAATCACTTCAATATTAGGATACTCTTTCTTTAATTCATTTAAATAATCAGTTAACTCTGTATCTATTTCATAAGCTATAATTTTTTTAGAAAGTTTTGCTAATTCTTTAGTTAAAATACCTTTACCAGGGCCTACTTCAATAACCAAATCTTTTGAAGTAATTGAAGCAGTGTTTGCTATCTTTCTTACTATATTAATATCTTTTAAAAAGTTTTGCCCAAATTTTTTCTTAAAGTTAAAATCTTCCATAATATCACCACTAAATTTATTATAACAAAAAAAAGAAGTATTTTATAGTACTTCTAAATCTATCTTAGTAGCAATTGGTTTTTCTTCTTTTTCATGAATCATAAAGAAAATATTTGCGAGTGATAATCCATATAACATTATTTTCATAAAAGCTATAAAATCACTAAAATAAGAAAAATTAATATTATACCCCATGATAGAATTTAATAACATATTTTTATCTAAAACACTTCTTAATCCTGCTACTAGAATACAAGTAAAAACTAAACAACAAGTTAGATTATAAAATATATTTGAATTAACACTTTTTTGATTCATTACGATATTTATGAAGAATAAAAATAAAATCAAAATAAAAGGTATAAAGATAGGAATTGATTCAATTATATTTTTATCAATTCTTTTATACATTGAAAGTACTATAAAGAAAGATAAACCCAAACTTAAAATTAATAATATGAACTTCAAAACTATAAAAATTCCATTTAATATTTTCTTCATATTATTTACTCACCTCACTATACCATAATGAAACATCATATATGAAATCTATTGCTTCTGTATAATTATTTAATAAGGCATAATAACTATCTTTTGTTTGGTCATATAAATCATTTTTATTAGAATTACTACTAAAGTAATAACTACTATTGTTTTTTATAACCTTCTGAAGATAATCTGTAGATTTAATTAAACTATTAATATTATCTACCATAAATGGTGAAATTATCTCCAAACTACTTAATTGAATTTTATTATTATCCATAGTTGCTACTTCATATAATTGTTTTACTAAACATTCATTAGCTATATTTATTTGGTAAAACTGTTGCATGTCATATACATCTTTTATATTTATTGTCTTTTTGTTAAGAATCTTATTAAACTCTTCACTATCTATTTTAGAAATACAAACATTAAGTCTTGATTTAACACTAGCAAGACTATATATATCTTCACTACCCTTGTAACTATTAGGATTAAAAGAGTCAATATTATCTTTTGTCTTTAAAATTTTTTCCTTTAAAGATTGATTATATTTAAAATCACTATCTTGTTTTTTGTATGTATTATTTACATCTTTATAATGATAAAAATTAAGAAACAATAGAAAAAACGAAAATCCAAATATTATTCCCGTAATAGAATAAGATATAACATTACAGTATTCTATTATTAATTTCTTCATGTATTTACTCCTAATCTATAACTGGATTAACAGAAATATTATAATTATAAGATTTACCCAACCAATCAGTAGAATCCAAATTATCTGCAATCCATATTTTCAATTCATAATTTTTTTGTTCATTTGGTTTTAATGTACCAGTATCTAAAATATTATTCTTTACATTACCTAAATTATCTTTTTCTAATACTAGACCATTAGAAATCAATTGATAATTTAGAAATTTCCTACTTAGTAACTTTGTATTTTGGTCACTAACAAAGTCTTCTATCAATAATTGATATTTTACGGTTGTTTTTCCTTTATTTTTAATAGTAAAACTATATGGCTTAATATTATCAATCTTATTATCACTTATAGGTTGTTGATCAGTCAAATTGACATTCCCACTATCACTTAAGGCTATCTCTAAAGTGTTTACATCTACCTTTGGTTTTCTAGAATTAAAATATAGAAAACTATAATAGGAAAGTAAAAATATAGAAATTAATAGAACTATCCCACCTATTATAAAAAATAAACCTCTTTTCATCTAGATCACCTCTATATCATTGTCACTATTATCATTATCATTATTTGTTTCTGCTTCTTGTATATTTTCTTGTTCTACTATTGAACTTGTTGAATTATCTACTTCTTCTTCAATCTCTTCGACATTATTATTTTGTTCTGAATCAATTATTTCAACATTATCATTTTTGTTCTTTTTCATCTTTTTCTTTGATGAGGAACTAAGACCATTTTTTATTGATTTAATTAACTTAATAATATCATATATTACTATTCCTAAACATGGGATAACAACAATTATTAACCATCCATAAGCTTGAGTCAATACATATTGAATATATCCTATTTTAGGTATTTTTAAAATAACACGTCCATAAATATTATCACTTGGAACCAAAGCTGCATCCTCACTATTATTATTATCACCTTTTGTTCTAAAAAGGAAAGAACCCGTATCTGACTTTTGAATTCCAACTATTCTATGTGTAATTATTAATCCAGAATATCTAGGATCATTTGAAGTGAAAGTAATTATATCTCCTACTTTCAAATTTTCTGGTTCTTCTCTAACTATTACAATAGCATCTTCAACTTTAATTGTTGGCTCCATACTTGGACTTATAATAATATAAGCACCTAGAAGAGGTGGTTTTGTCTCTCCAGCTTTTATATTCTTAGTTAAATCAACTACATATGCAATAAAACCAGCAGCAACTAAAAGTAAGATAACTAAAATAGAGTACAAAACAACTTTTGCAACAAAATGATATATTTTATATGCAGTACTTAATACTTTTTTAAAACCATCTGATTTTGCATTTTCCATTGTTCCACTCCTTATTATTCTATACTAAGTATATAATAGCATAAAAATACAAAAATTACACTAAAAATAAAATATATAATAAAAAAAGACATTAAGATGCCTTTCCATAAACATTAACTTTTACAGTATATGTTAAACCTTGACTAGGTGATGCTTTTTCATTAATCCACATTCTTAAACGGTAATTATCAGAACCACTTGAATTTTTATTAACTGTTCTTAATATCATTGATCCTTTTGGTGCACCCATATCACTTGTTTCACTTATTGGGGTAAAAGGGGTAGGATCCATTACAGATTCATATGTTCCACTTTTTTGTTGCTCTAAGTATATTTTAATATCAGAATCTGGTACCGTAGATTTTGCATCCTTTACTGCTGCTATTTGGTAAGTAAGTTTAGCATTATTTACTATTGTTGAATTTATCGTAAAATCAAAGTATTCTCCAACACCCTTTAATGATTTTCCCACTTCATCGCTTGTTGGCATTGCATTAGTTATTGAAATTCCATTTGTATCTTCAGTATAATTCATAGAAATATTCCCTGTGCTTATTGAATTTGAATTATCATTAAAATTACCTTTTTGAAATGTAGCAAAAGAAAGACTTATAACAGAAATTACCAAAATAGTTATAAGTATTATTGATAATAATATTTTCTTTGATGTATTTTCATCTATTGTTTCTTCATCTTTTAACTCATCATTCTTCATCATAACATCTCCTAATCGTCATTTGCATACACATTTATTTTTATTTTAAAATTTTCACTCACATTTTTTATATTATACTTATCAGAAATCCACATTCTTAATCTAAAATACTGGATACCACTATTATTAAATGTTCCATAATACAATGTTTTTCCATTTTTTTCTGTTAATGAATCTTTTAAACTATAATAAGTAGGAACATCAACATCATAACCAGAAATAGGCTTATCTGTTAATCCATCTGTTAAATATATTTTTACATATTTTTCATCTATTTCATTTTCTACAACTTGCTTTACAGCATAAATTTCATAATTAATTTTATTAGTTCCAACAATACTTGAAGAAACGTTAAAATCAAAATAACTATTATTACTCTGAGTTATATCTAATTTTTTTCCAACTTCGTCACTAGTTGGCATTGCATTTTGTAAAGATATACCATTAGAAGATTCAGTATAACTAAATGTTATTGAACCAGTACTAATGGTGTTTTCTATCTTACCTTCTTTTGTATAAGAAAAAAGTGCATAAGTACTACCAATTACTAAAATAAAAAGAAAAAAAGTAAATATATATGAAAATATTAATTTTATCTTATTATTGCTTTTTTCTTTCTTTTCCATACACTATCATCCTATCTATAATTATATACCTAAAGATTACCATAATTAGCTATCTAAGTCAAACAAATTATAAGTATTTTCAAGGGTTGTAGTCGAAACACTTTGTAAACTAATATCTTTTATATCAGCAATTTTTTGGGCAATAATTGGAATATATTTTGAACTATTTGTTTTTCCACGAAATGGGTCTGGAGTAAGATAGGGACTATCAGTTTCTAAAACTATATTTTCAAGAGATATTTTTTCTATAACATTTGAAAGTTTACTATTTTTAAAAGTTAAAACTCCACCTATTCCAAGTTTAAATCCCATTGAAATATAAATATTAGCAACTTCCAAACTTCCTGAAAAACAATGAATAATTCCTTTTACCTTATATTTCTTTAAAATATCTATTGTGTCTTTTACAGCATCACGACTATGAATTACAACAGGAAGATTTAATTCTTCTGCCATAGATAATTGTTTTTCAAACAAATCTTTTTGTAAATTAATATTATCTTTTCCATAATGATAATCAAGACCTATTTCACCAATTCCAACAATCTTTTTATTTTTTTGAATTAATTCTTTCATATAATCTAAATCAATACTTGTAATATAATTAGCTTCTTCAGGATGATATCCAATAGTAGCGTATATATCCTCATATTCATTAATATATCTAAAACTGTTTTTAATTTCTTCTCTAGTACATAAAGAAATTATCATTTTATCTATTAAAGCTTCCTTATTTTCTTTATAAATTAAATTAATATCGTCATAATATTCACTAGACATATGACAATGTGTATCTATAAACATTTCTATCACCTAAAATAATAATAAAACAAAAAAATATCACTTTCAATGATATTTTAAATTATCTTTTTTTCATACAATTTTAATTTTATATAATATATTGTAATTATTACAAAATACAATATATCTATTGGTTCTTTACCTATTATTACCAATGGAAGCATTACTAATAAAAAAAGAGAATAAAAGAAATTAACAGTAAATAGTTTTTCTATCCTATGTTGCATAAAGATATCTCCTTTCATAAAATATTTACTACTTCAGATTCTACTACACACAACTACTTTAACATATCACAAAATATCAAAAAAAAGACAAAAACTAAAAATGAATTTGTCTTTTTTTACTTTGTTTACGTAAATTTTTACAGATTATGTTCCTTTTTAAAAGATTCTAAATCAATTCTTTGAAATAGAGGAGAAGCTTCATTTAGACTATAAACATTATTATCTACAAAATTTAAACTTTCATTTTCATTATTTATTTGATGTTTGATAGATTCTGCTGTATCAGGTAAATATGCACCTAAGAATAAAGCACTTACTCTTATTGATTCTAATAAATTGTATAATACTGTCATTAATCTATCTTTTTTAGCTTCATCCTTTGCTAAAACCCATGGAGTTGTTTCATCTATATATTTATTACTTGCTCTAAGTAAATTAAATATTTCTGTTACAGCGTCACTTATTTCAAGTTTTGACATTTTGTCCTCTACTTTTTCTTCTAATGAATTAATACTCTTAATAAATTCTTCATCAAAACTATCCATAACTTTTGGATTAGATATTTTACCATCAAAGTATTTATGTCCCATAGTAATTGTTCTTTGAACTAAATTTCCCAATATATTTGCTAAATCACCATTAATTCTTTCTATTAACAAGTCATATGTAATATTTCCATCACTTGAGAATGGTATTTCATGAATTAAATAATATCTTACTGCATCTACCCCAAATAAATTTACTAAGTCATCTGCATAAATAACATTTCCTTTACTCTTACTCATTTTATCGTTATTCATTAAAAGCCAAGGATGACCAAAAACTTTTTTAGGAAGTTCTAAACCAAGAGACCATAAAAAGCATGGCCAATAAATAGAATGGAAGCGAATAATATCTTTTCCAATTAAATGAAGATCTGCAGGCCAATATTTCTTAAACATATCGCTTTGATTATCTACATCATAACCAATATTAGTTATATAGTTTGTTAAAGCATCTAGCCATACATAAACAACATGTTTAGGATCAAAATCTACAGGTATTCCCCAAGAAAAAGAAGTTCTAGATACACATAAATCCTGTAATCCTGGTTTAATAAAGTTATTCATCATTTCATTTTTTCTAGATTCTGGTTGAATAAAATCAGGATGAGATTCAATATAATCTTCTAATTTCTTTTGATATTTTGATAATTTAAAGAAATAAGCTTCTTCTTTTGATTCATGAACCTCTCTTCCACAATCAGGACATTTACCATCAACTAATTGGGATTCAGTCCAAAATGATTCACATGGAGTACAATAAAGGCCCTTATATTCACCTTTATAAATATCTCCTTGATCATACATTTTCTTAAATATATGTTGAACAACTTCTTCATGTTTTTTATCAGTTGTTCTAACAAATTTATCATAACTAGTATTCATAATATCCCATATTCTTTTTATTTCTCCTGAAATATTATCAACATACTCTTGAGGTGTTACATTAGCCTCTTTGGCCTTTAGTTCAATTTTTTCACCATGTTCATCTGTACCAGTTTGAAAATAAACATCATATCCTTTTAATCTTTTATATCTTGCGATAGCATCTGCTAAAACAACCTCATAAGTATTTCCAATATGTGGCTTAGCTGATGTATAAGCAATTGCTGTACTTATATAAAATTTTTCTTTCATAAATATTCCTCCTTCTACAAAAGTTTATCTATAATATTTTATTATAAAATAAAAAAATTACTATAATATAAGGACGAATTACTCCGTGGTACCACCTTATTTTATAATAAATATATTATACACTCTAAATAGTTAACGCCTATCTACGATTATACCTACATATCGATATAATAGTTCGAAAGCCATACTTTATAAAAAACTTATATCTTTTTCCACCAACAAGACTCTCTTTTAAAAGTTTCTTTTATAAAGCTCTTTCTCATCACTTTTGTTAGGCTTATTTTAGCACATTAATTTTTATTCTTCAATATGTTTTCCTAAAAAATTAGCTGCAAAAGAAGCAAGTTTTACATCAGTATCATTGATATTTTCATTTTCTGAAAAAATTATTACACTTCCCATAACATCTCCATTTGTAATAATTGGAGTTATAGTATAACTATATTTTTCTTTTAAGCCATCTATAAATTCTATTTCAGTAATACTTTTTTCTGTTATTATTTCCCTGTCATTTAATTTTTCCTCTAAATATTTAGAAATATTTTTTTTAAAGTAAGCATTCTTATTATTTCCTGATATTGCAATCACACTATCTCTGTCAGTAATTAAAACGTTTTTAAGTAAAACCTGATTTATTGTATTAACTAAATCTTTACAAATATCATTTAAATCATTCATAGATGAATATTTTTTTAAAGCTATCATTTCATCTTCAACAAATATTTCTAGTGACTCTCCATCTCTAATTCTAAGATTTCTTCTTATTTCCTTAGGTATTACTATTCTCCCTAAATCATCTATTCTTCTTACTACACCAGTTGTTTTCATGACTCTCCTCACTTTCATCTATAAATATTATTTCTAAAATTTTTCAGTTTATACTAATTTTTAACCTTTATAATAATATTATAATATTTATTCAATAAAATTCCTTTGGTAAATATTTCCAAATAGTAAACTTCAAAAAAAAGAATGCTATTTCTAGCATTCCTTCATTTCTTCATCAAAGAGATGTGAATTTGATTTTGTAAAAAGATATCTTTCTCCTTGTTCTAAAATACCACTAAGTAAGGTTCTATCTTTAACCATCGTTTTTATAGCAATACTTTCATTGAGTTGTTTTTGATAAGTAGATTTCATGAACTTTGTGAAAGCTTTATTTATTCTACTTTTTATCTCTTCATCTATACCATCTTCATAAATTGTATCTAAATTATTAAATAAAATTTCAGTTTGAGATAAATCAAGTATTTTCTTTAAATCCTGTTTCAAAGTCTTATTAATTGAATCTAATTCTTTCTTTTGGATTTTAATAATTTCAGTTTCTCGTTCTGGTACAAACTCATCAATCTTTTTGATTAAATAATCTTCTCGAATCTTTCTTAAACTTAAAAGTTTATCTTCTAAAAAATCACGATAATTTTTTATTAAAGTATCAAGTTTTTCAGTACTTAAAATAATCTTTTCTTTCTTAGCCAAAGAAATCAATTTAGTTTTAATAATATCCATTGAATCTAATGGTGGCTTTTTAATAAGTGATATAATATCATTTTCTACAAGAGCTTTTGTATTATTTATAACTATTTCCTTAGTAGCATTTTTATAGGTATTTAAGTGCTGTTTCTTTATCTGTTCCATATCATTCATATAAATACCTCCTCGATTTTGACTATATCAAGAATAACAATCCTTTATACTTTAGTCAAGAGGATTTTTCAAATTATTTAAAATTAATTCCAGTAATTCAGTTAAATAAAATAGTGGATGTTTATCAAGTTTTATTGTATCTAAAATTATCAATAAATTACTTCCTCTACTCTTAAATCTAAACATATTACTTATCTTAAATGACTCCATAAATAATTCTTCTGTATCAAGATTTTTAACTACATCTTCTGGAAAACATAATTCAATATAATTTTTAGTTTCAACAACATTCTTAATACCTATTTTAAGAGCCTGTTTTTCAAACCATTCCTCATACATATAAATTAATGTCTTATCGTCAATCTTACCAAAACGATCCTCTAATTCCAATTTTATCTTTTCTAATTTTTCTTTAGAGTCAATTTCATTTATCATACGATGAATTTCTATTTTTAGACTTTCATCACTAACATATGTATCCTTAATATGAGTATCTACATTTATTAGAGGTTTAGCACTATCATCCTCATCATCTTCTACTATTAAACCTTTTCTCTTATTAACTTCGTTATCTAGCATTTTTAAATACAAGTCAATTCCAACAGTATCAATAAATCCTGCTTGTTCACTACCAAGTATATCTCCAGCTCCTCTTATTGATAAATCCCTTGTTGCAATAGAAAAACCACTACCTAGTTCAGTAAATTCCTTGATAACATTAAGTCTTTTTATAGCTGTTTCTGTTAATACCTTAGATGGTTGGTACATCAAATAAGCATAAGCAAATTTATTACTTCTTCCAACACGACCCCTTATTTGATATAGTTGACTTAAACCAAATCTATCAGCATTTAAAATAATTAATGTATTAACATTTGGAATATCTATTCCTGTTTCAATTATAGTAGTACATAGTAAAATATCAAATTCATGATTAATAAAAGCATACATTTTACTTTCAAGTTCTTGCTTAGTCATCTGTCCATGAGCAAATGTAATTCTTGCCTCTGGAACTAATTTATTAAGTTCAGCAAGCTTAGTTTGTATTTTTTCAACGCTATTATAGAGAATAAAAACTTGTCCTTTTCTTGATAATTCTTTATAAATAGCGTCTTTTATTAATTGCTTGTTTTCTTCAACTACATAAGTTTGAATTGGATATCTATCAACTGGAGGAGTTTCAATTAATGATAAACTTCTCATACCAACCATTGACATTTGTAATGTTCTAGGAATAGGCGTTGCGGTTAAGGTTAAAACATCAACATTAGTTTTATATGCCTTGATTTTTTCTTTATGAACAACACCAAATCTCTGTTCCTCATCGATTACTAATAAACCTAGATTAACTGGTTCTACATCACTACTTAACAATCTATGAGTACCAAAAACAATATCAATAATACCACTTTTTAAACCATCTAAAATTCTCTTTTGCTCTTTCGGAGTAGTAAAACGATTTAAAAGGGCTATATTTACAGGAACATTTTTAAATCTCTTTAAAGCATTTTCATAATGTTGAGTTGATAAAATTGTAGTTGGACATAAAAACAATACTTGCTTAGAATCTGCTACTGCTTTCATAGCTGCTCTAAAGGCAACTTCTGTCTTTCCAAATCCAACATCACCACATAATAATCTATCCATTGGCATAGCTTTTTCCATATCTTCTTTAATCTGTGATACAGCTAAAGCTTGATCCTTTGTTAAAGTAAAACCACAATCATTTTCAAATTCTTCTTGAAGTTCTGAATCTTTACTAAAAGCAAAACCTTTTTTTAATTCTCTTTCAGCATACAATTTTAATAATTTATCTGCCATGTCAGCAACTTTTTGACGAACTCTTTGTTTTGTCTTTTTCCAATCAATTCCATCCATTTTATTAACTTTAGGAACCATTCCTTCTTTACCAACATATTTATACAACAAATCTATTTTTTCAACAGGAATATACAGTTTATCTTTACCACTATATAAAACTTCTATATAATCTTTACTAATTCCACCTACAGTTAATACTTTTATTCCATTATAAATACCAATACCATGAGCATTATGAACAACATAATCTCCAATTTCTAAATTATTAATATCTTTTATTTTAGAACCATATTTAAATTTAGTTTTAAAAGACTTAGATTTTTCTTGGGAAATAAAGAGTTCATGAGCTGTTAGAAAAACAAAATCGTTATAAATAAATCCTTCATTTAATTCTTTTTCTACAATATTAACTTTCTTCAAATGAATATCATCAAAAGAAGTTTCAATAATTTTCATATTCAAATTTTTTATTAAGTTCTTTTTCTGACGTTTTAAAATACAAATAATAACTGTTTTATTTTGAGAAATAATGTTATTAATAAAATTATTAATTGATTCTATATTTTCATTAAATTGTTGAATAGTTTGAACATTATAATTAATTATTGAATCTTTATCTAACATAGAAGATAAGTTATTTACACTTAAATAATACATGAACTCTTTTTCATCTAAACTATTAAAGTCAAACATATAATTACCTTTAAAATCCATATCTTTTGTACTTCTATAATCTAATACTTCCTGCATTATCTGTTTATAAGATATTTCTAATTGACTATAATCTTTATAAATTACAATACAATCATCTAAATATTTTGTAATATTAACACAATTAATATAATCAGGTAAATATTTTTGACTTTTAACAATTTCTTCATCTAAAGAACAAATAAATTCTGAAATTGGTCTTATTTCAATTGAATTAATTTCCTTGATTGATCTTTGATTATTTGGATTAAAATATCTAATAGAATCTATTTCATCACCAAAAAACTCTATTCTAACAGGGTTATCTTCTCCTAAAGGATAAACGTCTATTACATAACCTCTAATACCAAATTCTCCAGTTTTTGTTACTATTGATTCTTTTTTATATCCTAATTTATCCAAAGATTTTACTAAATCTTTAGGTTCTATAGTAAAACCTTTATTAATATTTAAAATAGCATCTTGATATAACTTCTTTTCTGGTAAAAATCTAAGATATCCCATTAAATTTGTAACTACTATTTTTTTATCATTTAAAAATGTTGCATTAAGTGTTTCTAATCTATTTATTTCTAAATCCGGACTAATTGCGATTGCCTCACTAGTTAAAAAATCATCCATCGGAAATAAATAATTATTTGTTGTATAAGAATCAAGTGAGGACATAATTTTGTTAGCCTCATATAAAGAATTAACAACTACCAAAATATTTTTACTAGTTTTCTTTTGCAATTCAGTTAAATACAAACTAAAAAATTCATCGGTAATTCCAGTTATACCCATGCATTTTTTATAATTTATATCTATTATATTACTTAATATATCCATAAAACATCACCTGTTTTTTTGATTATATTTATTCATTAATTTAGAAAAATCCATTTTAAAATAATCATCAATTATATCAATACTTTTTTCTTTAACTACATTAAGTTTTTCCTTCTCTTCTTTAGACAACTTTCCTAAAACATAATCCTTAGTATCTAAATCTTTACGATTAGAAATACCTACTTTCAATCTTTTATAAACCTTAGTTTTTAGATTTTGTTCAATATTTTTTAACCCGTTATGCCCGCCACTACTACCAGACTCTTTAAGTTTAAAATTTCCACATTCTAAGTCTAAATCATCATTTATTATCAAAATATCATTAATATTAATTTTATAGAAGTTTACGTATTTTATTAAAACATCTCCACTTAAATTAATATAAGCTTGAGGTTTTAAAAAGATAACCTCTTCACCATATAAATTTGTCTTTAAATACAAGCCATTATTTTTTGATTTAAAACTACCTAACTTTTTTGTTTCTACATAATTATCAACAATATTAAAACCAATGTTATGTCTAGTATTTTCATATTCTTTTCCAGGATTTCCTAATCCTACAATTAGCTTCATCTAAATCACTTCCTTGTATGATACTCTTTATATATTATTGATTTTGCCACATTTCTTTCTTTAGCTACTTTCTTGATAGCATCTTTCTCAGTTAGGCCATCTTCTATATATAAATTAACATGTTCCAAAATATCTAAATCATTATAATCTACTTTTTGAGTGTTACCTTCTACAATTAAAACTATTTCACCTTTAATCGAATCTACTTGTTCTACTAACTCACTTATTGTACCACGAATATACTCTTCATATAATTTTGACAATTCCCTTGCTAAACATATCTTTCTATCTCCAAATACTTGATACATATTATTTAAGGTGTTTTTAATTCTGTGAGGTGCTTCATAAAATATTAATGTATAAGGAAAATATTGAAGTGTTTTTAATTCTTGAACTTGTTTAGCATCTTTTGCATTTAAAAATCCATAAAATAAAAATTTAGATGGAAAAATTCCAGATGAAATAAGAGCTGGAACAAAAGCAGTAGCACCAGGTAAACCTATAACGCTTAAATTGTTCTTTATTACTTCATTCACCACATTAAATCCAGGATCACTAATAATTGGACTTCCTTGATCAGTTACCAACCCTATCTTTTTGCCTTCCTTTAAAAGTTCAACAACCTCATATTTTACCTTATCTTCATTATATTCATGACAACTAATTAATTTTTTCTTGATACCATATTTACTTAAAAGACTCCCAGTTACTCTAGTGTCTTCGCATAATACAATATCAACTTCTTTCAATAAATTTAAACTTCTAACTGTAATATCATCTAAATTACCAATTGGAGTTGGAATTAAATATAGATTGTTTTCTTGATTATAACTTTTTTGATTCATTACTCTTCACCTAGTCCTTGACATATATTAGAATATTCAACAGTCATTATACCATTTTTTTCATAAAGTACAAATGGTTGTAAGACTTTTACCATTGTGTTACCATTTTTAGATGCTTCTATTAAAACTAATTTCGATGGTTTATCTATAGTATCATGAATAAATCTTAAAGTACTAATAGAAAAATTATTTAATTCTAATAAATTAAAAATCTCATCTAACCTTGCAGTATTATAAATCAAATATAGAAAACCTCTATCTTTTAATATTTTTTTACTAGCTATAATTAATTCTTCTAATGATAAGAAATTTTCATGTTTAGCATTATCTTTTATAGTTTTGTTTTGTTCTTTAGAAAAATATGGAGGATTAGAAATTACTATATCATATTTATTTAAGTTTACAGATTGAGTTGAGTAATTCCTAATATCATCATGGATTAAATTAATACTTTTATCTAGATGGTTTATTTCAATTGTCTTTGTAAATAATTCAACCAATTCTTTTTGAATTTCAATTGCATCTACTACTACATCACTTTTCATAGTTAAAATCAATGGAATAATTCCTGTTCCTGTACCGATATCCAAAACCTTTTTAGTTGTTAATTTATATTTTACAAAATTAGCAAGCAAAACACCATCTATAGAAAACTTAAAATAATTATCATCTTGATAAATTTTTCTATTTTTATAACCTAAAACATCATTTACTACTATCATTACTATTTCCTGATAACTCTATAATATTATTTTTATTTATTTCTACTTGATAAGTATTTTTTAAAACATTAACTCCAATAACTTTTCCTTTTCCTTCTTTGGTTTCAATAATACTACCAACTTTTGGAAGGGTTTTCTTTATATCAGTATAAACTTCATCTTCATAATTAAGACAACATAATAATCTACCACAAACACCATTTATTTTATTTGGATTAAGAGCTAAAAACTGATTTTTTGCCATACTAATTGACACACTATTAAAGTCCGTTAAAAACGAATTACAACATAAAAATAAGCCACAAGGTCCTAAACCGCCTATAACTTTTGCCTTATCTCTTACTCCTATCTGTCTTAATTCAATTCTAGTTTTATATTTTTGAGCTAGTTTTTTGGCAAGTTCTCTAAAATCAACTCTATCATCTGCTAAATAAAGAAAAAATAATTGTTTTCTATCAAAAGTATAATTTGAACCAATAAAGTTCATATTTAAATTCAATGATTCTGCTATTTTTTTTGCTTCTTGCAAGGCCTTTTCTGCTGCTGTATCATTTTCTTGTTCTTTTTTTAAATCAGCATCTGTTGCAATTCTAACAACTTTTTTTAATGGTAAAACAAGATTTTCTTCTTTTTCATCTTTAGGTTTTACTACACAAACGCCTATTTGAAAACCATTTTCTGTTTCAACTATTACTTTATTACCAGAATCTATATCTAATTCATTTGTTGAAAAATAATAAATTGTATTAGAAAAAGGCAATTTTATTCCGACTACGTTATACATTGCTTACCTCCATAATTTGAAAAATATAATTACTTAACCATATCTTTATATTTATATTATACTTTAGATTTTCCTTTTCTCTTTCTATTAAAGCTATATTTGCTTCATAAAAGTCAATTCTATACGATTCATTTACATATAAGTTTTCACATAAATTTTTAAAAAGTAATTCTTCAATTAGTTTTAGATTTTCTATAGCCATAACTCTATCTGCAAACAAATTTTCTAAATAATAATCATATTTAATTAAAATCTTTTTAAAATCTATCAAATCATCAACAAATTCTTCAACAATATCTGAAAACTCATCTTCTTCTTTATTAACCAGTGATAGACATTGACATCTTGAAACTATTGTCTCTAAAACATTATACTTATTTTCTGTTAAAAGAATCGCTACAATATCATCTGGTGGTTCTTCTAAAAACTTTAAGATAGTATTTGCTGAAGATGGATTCAATTTATCAGCCGGATCAATTACATATATTAATTTATTATTAAGCATTGATTTTTTTGAATATTGTGCTTCCAAATTTAATAATTGTTCCTTTTTTATATTTGCTCCATCAGGATAAATATATTTTAAATCAGCATAATTACCATCATCTACTTGATGTATTATTTTATCATGTTCTTCTATAGAAGAATTAATAAGTAATATTTTTTTAATTAACTCTTTAACTACTTCATTATACTTCTTATAACCATTTGTTTCTATTAAATAAGCATGTGAAATTTTTTTATTCACAGTGATACTATTTTCAATATAATCAAAAAATAATTTTTGCTCATTTTCTATATTCATTGAAAGTATCACCTCTTTTTTATAAATTTGTTATTTTAAAGAGTATTAGTGCTAACAAGGCTGGAGCACCTAATATAGAAACAATTAAAACAGTAAATAAATTAATAGGAATTATCATATTAAAATTGACTGCTATTAAATTATAACTATATAAAATAACAAAACTTAATACTACTTTTTTTAATATTTCAAAAACTTTTTTCATAAGGTCAATCTCCTTTATTTAACCCTATGAAGAATATTGTTTTTTATGACTTATAGAAGTTCTTTTCTATCACTAAGTGCTCGCTCTAAGGTTAGACTATCTACATATTCCATATCAGCACCCATTGGTAGACCACTTGCAAGTTGTGATATTTTTATATCTGTATCACTGAGAATTTTCTTAATGTATAATGATGTTGTTTCTCCTTCAATACTAGGTTTAAAGGCAAAAATGATCTCCTTAAATTTTTCATTTTTAATTCTTTCTAACAATTTTTCTAAACCAACATCTTCTGGATTTATACCATCTATTGGCGAAATCAAACCATCTAATACATGATAATATCCACTAAATACATGCATTTTTTCAAAAAGAAATACACTTTTAGGATCTTCTACCACACATAAAACATTTTCTCTACCATCATTAGAACAAATATTACATATTTCTTCTTCTGTAATACTATTACAACGAGGGCAATGATGAATTTTCTCTTTCACGCATTTTAGATTTTCTGCAAAAAAGTCAACATTTTCATCTTCCATTTCTAAAACAGAAAAAGCAAGTCTCTCAGCTGTTTTTTCACCTATACCAGGAAATAATTTTAAAGATTCTATTAAATTTAAAATACTATTAGGATACATTAAAACAATCCTGGCATTGAATTACCAAATTTTCCCATCTTTTTGTTTGTAAATTCTTCAATTTTCTTATTTGCATCATTTACTGCTAAAAGAATCATATCTTCTAACATTTCAATATCTTCTTCTGACAAAGAATTTTGTTTAGATATTTCTACTTTTGTTACTTCTCTATTTCCCTTCATAGTAATTTTTACAAGTGAACTTTCTCCTACAAATTCTGTTTTATCTATTTCATCTTTTGCTTTCATCATATCTTTTTGTAAATTTTGAGCTTGTCTCATTAATGCTTGCATATTCATAATATTATTCCTCTTTTCTTTTTAATTATCTATTTCTACTATGTCACCAAATAATTCTACAGCAGCTAACTTTGAAGTATTATCTGAATCATCATTTTTGCTATCTAGACTAATATTTGGTTCTTCTTTTATTGTATATTTATTTCCTTGTTTTGTAAATTGAATATAATTATTTTTTTCTTGATTCCATTCTTCTGTTGTTATTATTGCTATCTTTTTATTTGTATTAGCGATTTCATTAAATAATTTTGTTAATTCATCTATTCTTAAAATATTTTGTTCCACAACTGATTCATAATCATAACTTAGAATAAGATTATGAGCAGATGATGCACATAATGTTCCATTTAAAATTTCTGATGCTAAAAAACCTTTTTTTGAATCAAAAATAAGATCATTTAATTTTTCAATAACTTCTGAATCTTTATTTTTTTCTACTTTTGAAGCTTCTGCAAAAGTATTATTTACTCTTATTAACATAACTTCATGTAATTTTTTTAAATATTCTTCTTGATTTTTTATTTGCTCATTGCTGCTATTAGGTTCATTATTGTTTATACTTGTATTTTCTTCAACTAATTCGTTTTTATCATCGTTCAAAATTTCTGATATAACAGAAGTTGAAGGCAATTCATCTTCTGGCTGTTTTTCCACTATTTTGTGGATTTTTTCTTTTTCTTCATTATCATTTTTAGTTTTTTCCACTGTTTTTGTGGAAGAAATTATTTCCCGGGAAATAATTTTATCACTATTTGAAAATTGTAAGAATATTATTTCTACATATAAATATGGTTTTGATGTTTTTTTAATATCGAACATTTTTTCGTTTATTAATTGTAATAATTTTTCTGTCTTATCTAAGTTTGTTATATCTTTATTATTAAGATAATAATCAACTACTTTATTTTTTAAATAATATAAAAATTGATTCATTATTTCAATTATGTTTTTTCCACAAGAATTGTAATTTTCTATTTGTTGAATTGTTTTTGAAATATTGTTTTCCATAAGATTAGTGTATAATTCTTCTAAAGAATTAACACTAATCATATCATTCATTTCATAAAAATCTTCTATATTAATTTTTCCACTTTTGTATGATGATAATTTATCTAACATTCCAAGTGAATCTCTTAGTCCACCATCAGAATAAATAGATATTTCTTTTAATACATTTCTATCTATTTCAATATTTTCAAGTTTGGCAATTTTTTCTAGTTGATCTGTATTTTCTTCATTAGAAATCCTTTTAAAAGAAAAACATTGACATCTTGATACTATTGTCTCTGAAACTTTTTGAGGATCAGTTGTTGCTAAAACAAATATAACATGTTTTGGTGGTTCTTCTAAGGTCTTTAATAATGCATTAAATGCACCTTGAGTAAGCATATGAACCTCATCAATAATATATACTTTATACCTTAGTTCTGCTGGTACCAAACTTACCTTATTTCGTATTTCTCTTATTTCATCAACACCGTTATTAGAAGCTGCATCTATTTCTATAATATCAACACATTCTTTTTCTTTTGATGCTATACATTTAGAACATTTTTCACATGGATTACCATCTGTTGAATTTTCACAATTGACTGCTCTTGCAAATATTTTTGCTATTGTTGTTTTTCCTATTCCCCTTGGTCCAAAAAACATATAAGCATGATTAATTTTATCATTTAAAATTTCATTTTTTAAAGTTTGTATAACATACTTTTGTCCCACTACTTCATCAAAATTTTTAGGTCTATATTTTCTATATAATGCTTGATACATAATAACACCACCATTTCCTTATTTATTATAACATAAGGTATTATTTTTTAGTTATTTTTCTTTGTTTATTAAAGAATTCTTGTACTATTTTTTTACACTCTTTTTCTAAAATGCCATCATAAACATTTACTTTTTTGTTGTTATTTTTTTCTTCAAAAATCATGTTACTAAGATTATTATTTTCATTTGATACACCATAGTAAACGTTGGAAATTCTTGATTGTTTTATAGCACTTGCACACATAGGACACGGTTGCATTGTAACATATATATTACAATCATCTAATCTCCAATTTTTAATCTTTTTTGTTGCTTTATTTATTGCAATTAACTCTGCATGATATAGTGAATTTTTCTTTTTTTCTTTTAAATTATGTGTTTTTGCAATTATTTTATTTTTATAAACAATTACACAACCTATTGGTACTTCACCTTTTTTGTATGATTTAATTGCTTCTTTTAATGCTATTTTCATATATTTTTCATTCATTTTTTCACCTACTAAAAAAGATGCACATGAATGTTGATTGTTAAAGCTGCTATCTTCCGATTCTGACTTGGTTCCAATACATTCATTGCATCAACTACATTTTAACTAATTTTTAATTTAAATTCAATTATTTTTTTAAAGATAATCAAAATTATTTCCTGGGAAATAATTTTATACCTACTTCTATTTATTTTTATCTATGTTCCACGTGAAACATTTAATTTTTTCTTTATTTTTCAATATATTTTATTTAATATCTGCTTCTAAATTATTTCCCAGGAAATAATTTTATACCAACTTCTATCTGTTTCTATCTATGTTTCACGTGAAACATTTAGTTTTTTCTTTATTTCTAAATATATTCTATTTAATATCTGCTTCTAAATTATTTCCCGGGAAATAATTTTATACCTACTTCTATTTGTTTTTACCTATGTTTCACGTGAAATATTTAATTTTTTCTTTATTTATCTATATATTTATATTTAATATTTGTCCCTAAATTATTTCCCGGGAAATAATTTTATACCTACTTCTATCTGTTTTTATCTATGTTCCACGTGAAACATTTAATTTTATTTTTATTTCTAAATATATTCTATTTAATATCTGCTTCTAAATTATTTCCCGGAAAATAATTTTATACTCACTTCTATCTGTTTCTATCTATGTTCCACGTGAAACATTCGATTTTATCTTTATTTATCTATATATTTATATTTAATATTTGTCCCTAAATTATTTCCTGGGAAATAATTTCATTTATACCTCTATCTGTTTTTATCTATGTTCCACGTGAAACATTTGATTTTTTCTTTACTTATCAATATATTTATATTCAGTATTTACTTCTAAATTATTTCCCGGGAAATAATTTTATACCTACTTCTATCTGTTTTTATTTATGTTCCACGTGAAACATTCAATTTTATCTTTATTTTTCAATATATTTATATTCAATATTTACTTTTAAATTATTTCCCGGGAAATAATTTTATCTCTGCTTCTACATATATTAATTAAAATTACATATAATATTCCTAATTATTTGTAATATTTTTTTCATAATTAATATAAAATATTACTTTTCATATTTTCAATATTTAATAAATATAGAATTATTTTTTTCCACAATTTTATTAAAAAAAAGAGCAAGTTATTTGTCTTGCTCTTTTTCCACAGGCTCAGTTTCTTCTGTCTCATCTGAATTTTCAGATTCCACAACTGTAACTGTTGCAACCTTTTGTTCATTTTTAAGATTAATTAATCTTACACCTTGAGTCGCTCTCTTTAATGTTGAAATTTGATTTAATGGCATTTTCATAACAGTACCACTATTAGTAATAATCATAACATCTTGATTAAGATTGTCATCTACTGTACAAAGTGCAACCATCATACCGTTCTTTTCAGTAACATTTAAAGCTTTAACACCCTTACTACCACGATGAGTTAATCTATATTCATCAATACTTGTTTTCTTACCATAACCGCTTTCTGTAACAATTAATATTAATTGTCCTGGAGTTACAACTTCAGCACCTACTACATGACTTCCGTCTAAATCCATTCCTTTTACACCAGAAGCAGTTCTACCCATTGATCTAATTTCTGTTTCAGTAAATCGTACCATTTTACCATTACTTGCACCTATCGCAATTTCATTTTCACCTGTAGTTTTTCTTACACTAATTAGTTCATCGTCTTCTTTTAATACTATAGAAATCTTACCACTCTTTCTAATGCTATCAAACTCTGATAATTCAGTACGTTTAACTAGACCATTTCTTGTTACAAATAGTAAATATTTATAGTTTTCATCATTAGAATCTATGCTTATTATCGAACTAATGTTCTCATCTTTTTCTAATTGTAATAGGTTAATAATTGGTAATCCCTTTGATTGTCTGCTATATTCAGGAACTTCATATCCCTTCATTCTATATACTCTACCCTTATTAGAGAAGAATAGTATATAATCATGGGTTTTCATTGAAGCTAACTGTTCAACAAAATCCTCTTCATTTGTTGTCATACCTTTTATACCTACACCACCACGATTTTGTGTCTTGTAAGTATCAGATTTTAAACGTTTAATATAACCATTATGAGTTAGAGTAACAATTATATCTTCAACAGGGATAAGTGATTCATCTTCAATATAATCAATTGCAGTCATATCGATAGATGTTCTTCTCTCATCGCCATATTTATTCTTAATTTCTAACATTTCTTCTTTAATAATATCTAATACCATTTGAGGTGTTGCTAGAATTTCCTTAAATTTAGCAATTTTTTCCATTAATTCTTTTAATTCTGACTCAATAGCATCTTTAGACATATGTGTTAATCTTCTCAATCTCATATCTAATATTGCTTGAGTTTGGATTTCATCTAACTTAAATCTATCCATTAATGTTTGTTTTGCTGTATCATCATCATCACTACCACGAATAATTTTAACAACTTCGTCAATATTATCAATAGCAATGCTTAATCCCTCTAAGATATGAGCTCTTTCTTCAGCTTTTCTTAAGTCATATCTTGTTCTTCTAACAATTATTTCTTTTTGATGATCAATATATTTAGCAATAATATCCTTTAATCCTAGTGTTTTAGGAGTTCCCATATCTATAACTAAGAATATGATTCCATAATTAATTTGGAAATTAGTATGCTTATATAAATTATTTAAAACAACTTGTGGATTAGCATCTCTTTTTAAAGAAATAGTAATCTTAACACCATTTTTTAAATCTGTATGATAATCTGAAATACCTTCAATAGTTTTGTTATGAACTAACTCAGCTACTTTATTCTTTAAATCCATAGTATTTACACCATATGGAACCTCAGTAATAACAATTTCATGATGATTTCCAGATTCAACTATTTCTGCCCTACTTCGAATTGTAATAGAACCACGACCTGTTTCATAAGCTTTTTTGATTCCAGAGTTACCAAGAATTACACCACCTGTTGGAAAATCTGGTCCCTTAATATAATTCATAAGACCTGCTGTATCAATATCTGGATTATCTATATAAGCAATACAACCATCAATTACTTCACTTAAATTATGTGGAGGAATATTTGTAGCCATACCAACAGCAATTCCCATAGAACCATTAACTAGTATATTAGGATAACGTGATGGAAGAACTGTTGGTTCAGGACTAGTTTCATCAAAGTTTGGCATCATATCAACAGTTTCTTTTCTTATATCTCTTACCATTTCTAGAGAAATTTTAGACATTCTTGCTTCAGTATAACGATAAGCTGCAGCTCCATCACCTTCAATATTACCGAAGTTACCATGTCCATCCACTAACATATATCTTTGATTAAAATCTTGAGCTAATCTAACCATAGCTTCATATATAGAACTATCACCATGTGGATGGTAATGTCCCATAACGTATCCAACAGTTGTAGCACTCTTTTTATGTGGCTTATCAGGAGTATTTCCTTCTTCAAACATTGACCATAAAATACGTCTATGAACTGGCTTTAAACCATCTCTTAAATCTGGAATAGCACGAGAAGTAATAACACTCATTGAATAATCAAGAAAAGAATCACTAATTTCTTTTACAATATCATTTACATCATGTGAATCCTTTTCATGAAAAGTACCATTAAATTCTTCTTTATTTTTATTATTATCTGTTTCTTCATTTATATCTTTTATTTCTTCATTATTCATCAATCGCACCTCCTAAATATCCAAATTCTTAACATAAATTGCATTATCTTCAATAAATTTTCTTCTAGGCTCTACTTCTTCACCCATTAATTTACTAAACATAGCATCTGCTTCCATACAATCGTCTACTGTAATCTTTCTTAAAGTTCTTTTTTCAATATCCATTGTTGTTTCATTTAATTCTTCAGCATCCATTTCACCTAAACCTTTCATACGTGCAATTTCAGCTTTAGAACGAACATTTTCTGGTAAAGACATTAAATATTTTTCTTTTTCCTCTTCATTTAAAACATATTTTCTTGTTTTTCCATGCATTATTCTAAATAATGGTGGTTGTGCAGCATATATATGTCCTGCTTCAACTATTGGTCTAAAGAATCTATAGAATAAAGTTAAAAGTAATACTCTAATATGAGAACCATCAACATCGGCATCGGTCATGATTATAATTTTATCGTATCTTAATTTATCCAAATTAAATTCTTCACCAATACCAGTTCCAAATGCTGTAATAATAGTTCTGATTTCCTCGTTTCCTAAGGCTCTATCTAACCTATTTTTTTCAACATTCAATATTTTACCACGTAAAGGTAGAATAGCTTGAGTAAGTGAATCTCTTCCCTTTTTTGCTGAACCTCCAGCTGAATCTCCTTCGACTATAAATATTTCAGATACTTTTGGATCTTTACTTTTACAATCAGAAAGTTTTCCAAAGAAATTAGTCACAGCTAAATCACTTTTTCTTGTTATTTCTCTTGCCTTTTTAGCTGCATTTCTAGCCCTACAAGCAAGCATTGCCTTTTCTACTATTATTTTTGCTTCATCTGGGTTTTCTAATAAGAATTTTTGGAAGCCTTCTGCAAAAACATTATCAGCTAATTTACGAACCTCTGAATTGCCAAGTCTACCTTTTGTCTGACCTTCAAATTGAGGATTAGGATGTTTACATGACACAATCATTGTTAATCCTTCTTTAACATCATCACCTGTCAAAGATTCATCTTTTTCTTTTAAAATACCAGATTTTCTAGCATAGCTATTAATAACTCTAGTTAAAGCTCTTCTAACTCCTTCTTCATGAGTACCACCATCATGAGTATTGATATTATTAACAAATGAATAAATATTATCAGCATATCCAGTATTATATTGCATAGCAACTTCAAACATAACATCATTTTCTTCACCTTCTAAGTGAATAATATCTTCATGAATTGGCGTCTTTCCTTGATTAATAAATCTAACATATTCAGAAATACCACCTTCATACATAAATGTTTCTCCAGTAGTATCTTCTTCATCTCTATCATCTCTTAAAGTTAATCTTAAGCCCCTATTTAAGAATGCTAACTCTCTAATTCTAACCATTAAAGTATTATAATCATAAATATCAGTATCGAAAATTTCAGGATCTGGTTTAAATGTTACATAAGTACCAGTTCTGTTAGGTTCACACTCACCAATTACTTTTAATGGCTCTACTGTATGTCCACCATTTTCAAAACGAATATAGTTAATTTTTCCGTCTTTATAAACTTTTACTTCTACCCATTTAGATAATGCATTAACAACACTAGCACCAACACCGTGAAGACCTCCAGATACTTTGTATCCGCCTCCACCAAATTTACCACCGGCATGTAATACTGTATAAACTGTTTCAACTGTTGATTTTCCTGTTTTTGGGTGAATTTCTACCGGAATACCACGACCATCATCTTTAACAGTTATAGAGTTATCTTTATTAATAACAACTTCTATATTTTTACAATATCCTGCTAAAGCTTCATCTATTGAGTTATCAACAATTTCCCAAACCAAATGATGTAGTCCTTTAACATCTGTTGTACCAATATACATACCTGGTCTTTTTCTTACTGCCTCTAGTCCTTCAAGTACTTGAATAGCTGAGGAATCATATGTTTTTTCAACTTTTTCTTCCATATTTATTGCCTTCTTTCTACCTCACCATTTTTTATTTCAAAAATATAAGTTTCTTCAATACTTTTTTTTCTTATATTTTTTAAATCTGTTGTAGTTATTATACTTTGAATATCTTTATTAATATAATTTAGTAATTTATTTCTCTTTTTTATATCTAGTTCACTAAAAATATCATCAAGTAATAAAACTGGATTATTACCACTATATTCCTTAAATATATCTATTTCTGATAATTTAAAGGCTAATATAGCGCTTTTTTGCTGTCCTTGTGAACCATATACCTTTAGATTCTTTTCACCTAAATAAAAGGAAAAATCATCCCTATGAGGGCCATATAAAGTCATTCCATAATTTAGTTCCTTTTTATAACTATTTTTAAAAGTTTTTTCTAAAGTAACCCTCAGATAATCCTCATCAAAATTATCAATTGTAATATTTGGTTCATACTTAACCATAACTAAGTTTTCACCAGTTATTTCTTGGTATATTTCATCTATCTTACTATTTATTGTAGATAAATATTTAAATCTTTCCTGATATATTATTATAGCCTTTTCAATCAGTTTATCAGTAATAATATCAAGATATTTTTTATCTGCTATAGATGAAGTTAATAAAAGTTTTAGATATTCATTTCTAATTTTAAGTATTTTATTATACTCATTGTATGTATTTAGATATTTCTTTGAAATCTGACTAATTTCCATATTAATTAAATTTCTTCTAATACTCGGAGATCCTTTTATTATTTCTAAATCTTCAGGAGTAAACATAATTACATTAAGATTTGAAATATAATCGCTTATTTTTTTAATTTCTTCCTTATTCACAAATATTTTTTTATTATTTTCATCTATATCTATTTCTAGGTTGTTGATAAGTTTATTTTTTTTCACTTTAACACTAATTTTAGCCCTTGATTTTCCAAAACTTATTAAACTTGGTTCTACCCCATATCTATAAGTTTTTGTAAGAGCTAAAATACAGATACTTTCTAAAATATTTGTCTTTCCTTGAGCATTTTCTCCTATAAAAATATTCATTTTAGGACCTAAGTCCAAATTAAGCTTCGAATAATTCCTGAAATTATTCAAAAAAATTTTCTTAATTATCATTTTTTCGTCATTAAACTGCCCATTTAATCACCTATCCCCTATTTTGGTATTCCTATACATACAAGAATATTATACCATATATGGGGTTTTATTGCACGAAAAAATAGTTATTTCTAACTATTTTTATTACTTTTTCTATTTCTTGAAATTAAATCTAATCTTGATGCTCTAAAAACCTGATTTTCAACAGTTCTTTTAGAGACAGGAATATCTATTTTTACACCGTTATTAAAGGTTATTTCAGTATTTCCATTTTCTAATTCTTTATAAGTTTTTATGTCTTTTAAAGATATCCAAGAACAATTATTACTCTCTGGCGATGATGTTGGAAAAAAAATCAAATTATTTGAATTTTCCACAATTATTGGTACTTTATATTCTATATTTAATATTGCTTTAGTACCTTCTTTTCTTCCTTCTAATGATGAACCAAAGTATTTACAACTGTAATCCATTATTTCATAAGGAGTACTATTTATAACATACTCTCTATTGTCCTCCAAAATTTTACTACTTGCATTTTCTTTGGCTATAATAGCCAAAGTTCCCTCATTAATTTCATAATTCATAATATTTTCCCCCTTTTTTAGAAACTTTTTAGCCGTTTCCACTTCAAATATTATCATATCTAACTGTCGAGATTCCTCGAAATTTGTAAGAAACACTAGAAATTTGTAAAAAAAAAGACGAAACCCGCCTTTTTAGTATGTTCTTATTGGTAATACTAATTGAGTTAGAGTTTCATCTTCACTTGATTTTACTAAAATTGGTTTCACTTCTCCAACAAAATGAAGTTCCACAGTTTCTGTTGAAAAAGATTTTAAAGCTTCCATCATGTATTTAGCAGAGAATGAAATTCTAATATCTTCGTCATTATTTTTAGTGATTTCCATTTTCTCTTCTACTCTACCTATTTCTTGAGATGAAGATTTTAATGTTAAAATATTACCATTTGTTTCTAATGTAACAGTATTTTTTTCTTTATCACTAGTTAAGATACTAGCTCTATCAATAACATTATATAAATCAGTTAATTTACTTGATATTATTAAAAATTCTTCATTTGGTATTAAATTAGAAGTATTTGGATATGTTCCATTTATCAATCTAGATTGAAATTTGATATTCTTATATATAAATAATACTTTATTACCTGAAATATGCATTTCAATATTTTCATCTAAGTCTTCATCTAATATTCTAGAAAATTCTATTATATTATGACTTGGTATAACTATATTATAGTTTTCATCAGTTGTTTTATCTAATTTAACAACTTTTCTTGCTAATCTATAAGAATCTGTTGAATTACATTCTAAAATATCCCCTACTATATTAAAGTTAATTCCTGTTAGAACTGGTTTTGTTTCTTCATTAGATGAGGCAAATGCTGTTTGATTAACAATACTTTTAAACACACTATTTTTAATTAAAGTCTTAGTTTTACTTTCATCTAAATTAATATTTGGATATTCTTCTTCACTAATACCATTAAGATTAAATTCACTATTTTCTGTGTAAATTAATATTTTTAATTCATCTACTACTTCAATATTAATATATTTATCAGGTAGTTTTCTAACTATATCTAAAATATATTTTCCTTGAATAATAATAGATCCTTCTTTTTCTACTTTGATATCTTCATCATTATTAATATTAATAACAGTTTGAATAGTAATATCATTATCACTTGCTGTTAAAGTTAATTTCTTTTTCTTTAATTCAAATTTAATTCCTGCTAATACAGGGATAAGATTTTTAGTTGATATTGCTTTTGATACTTTATTTAAAGCATCTAGTAAAATATCCTTTTTAATTGTTAATTTCATATATATTCCTTCTTTCTTTTAAATGTTTTTTATATTATTACTGTGGAAAAAGTTAATAACTTAATTTTTTCTTTATTATATCACAAATTTTCTAAAATTTTATATGTGGAAAACTTGTTTACTATTTTTATTTATTAACAATACCACTTCCAATATCATTTTTTAATTTATCTATTATCTTTGCTAAATCAGGATTAACTTTTACTTCTTGTTCTATTTTTTCAACTGAGTGCATAACTGTTGAATGATCTTTTCCACCAAACTCTGTTCCTATTTTAGGAAAGGATTCGCTAGTCATGTTTCTACATAAATACATTGCAATCTGTCTTGGAAAAGATATATTAGAACTTCGTTTTTTACTTCTAATATCTTCAACAGTAATTTGAAAGTATTCAGATACTATTTTTTGGATTCTGTGGATATCATTTTTTTCAGAAATTCCTTTATTTATAAAGTCTTTTAAGGCCTCTATTGCAAGGTCTAAAGTAATTTCAACTCCACCCATTATTGTTGAATAAGCAATTAATCTTGTAATAGAACCTTCTAATTGTCTTACATCTGTTCCTATATTAGAAGCTATATACTCAATGACATCATTAGGTATTTCTTTTTCAAAGTTACCTGCGGATATTTTTTTTCTAATAATTTCTGTACGAAGTGTAAAATCCGGAGGAAAAATATTAACTGTTAATCCCCAGCAAAATCTTGTTCTTAAACGATCTTCTAATAATTTTAAGTCATCAGGTGACCTATCAGATGATATTATTATTTGCTTACTATCGTTATATAAGGTATTGAAAGTATGAAAGAATTCTTGTTGAGTTTGAGTAGCACCACCCAAAAATTGAATATCATCTATTATAAGAACATCTACATTACGGTATTTATTCTTAAAAAAGTCTACATAATTGAAGTTTTGTCCTTTTTCATCACGCTTATTGATACCAATAAAGTCTTGAATAAATTGATCACTAGTAACATATAATACTTTGCGATTACTATTCATTGTAATATAATTACCTATCGCATGCATTAAATGGGTTTTTCCAAGTCCACTATTTCCATATATAAATAATGGATTATACATATTACCAGGATTTTCAGCAACTGATAACGCTGCAGCATGAGCAAATTTATTACTATTACCTACTATAAAGTTATCGAAGGTGTATTTACTTTTTAAATTAGATTGAAAAGAATTTGGTGGAACTCCCCTATTCTCACTTTCATTTATAGTATCTTGTTTTACTTTTTCTTCTTCAAGTTCTTTTATTTCATCACTTAAAATAAAGTCTAGTTCAAAGTTTGTTCCTGTTATGTTATTTAATTTATCAACAATTAATGTGGAATACTTATCTGCCAGATGTTTTTTGTGAATTTGCATAGGGACAATAATGATTGCTTTTCCATTATCTAGTTTATATAAACTTGTATCTTTAAACCAAGTATCATATGCTAGACTGGATAGTTCATCTTTAACTTGCGTTAAAAAGTTTGTCCATAAAACATCGACATTCATACAACCATCTCCCCAAAAACATAATAATTACCAATAGTGTACATTAATTTGTTGAAAAAATAAATAAAAAAAATCAAAAAATTAATATCCACAGAATTTCCACAAAATTATCAACAACTAAAATATAGAAATAATAAAGAAAATTTAAGTTTTCCACATTTTCCACAGATTTTGTTTAAACAAGTTAAAAAGTAGAATCCACAGTCCTGTGGAATTTGTGAATTATTTAGAAACTTTAGAAAAATCAAAGAATTAATTGACAAATCAAGGATTTTATTATTATAATAATGTAGATTTATGTCTGGAGGTGGAAGGAATGAAGAGAACATATCAACCAAATAATCGTAAAAAAGCTAAGAAACATGGTTTTTTTGCACGTAAACTTACTAATGTATTAAATAATCGTCGTCGTAAAGGACGTAAAAGTCTATGTAAATAATCCACTTGTTTTAACGGTGGTTTTTTTTACATGATAGAATAGGGGCTATAACATGAAGAAAAAAGATATAGTAAAAAGTAAAATTGACTTTAATAAAATAATTAAAACTGGTAAATCAGTATCTAATAATTGTTTTGTTATATATTATAAGGATAACAACATAGATCATAGTCGTTATGGAATATCAGTAGGTACAAAACTTGGTAATGCTGTATTTAGAAATAAGTACAAAAGAAAAATTAGAATGATTATTACAACTAATAAAAATGTTTTAGAAAAAGAAAACAAAGACTATATTGTTCTTTTTCGAAAAGCAGGAGTAAATTATACTCATGAAAAATTAGAAAAGAAATTTCTTGAATTAGCAAATAAACTTAAGGAGAATTAAATGAAGAAGCAAAAAATAAAGATAATTTTAATTTTGTTGATACTATTATTAACAACAGGATGTACTAAAACATTGACTGATAGTAAGAATAAACCTGTAAAAGATAATGTAACAGGCCAAAGTTTAACTCAAAATATTTTGTGTAAACCAACAAATAAAAATACAATAAAAATATATGAAAAGAATAAAGTAAAAGTTGAAAAATTACCTGATTGTGATAATTTTAAAGTAAATAGTGGTAAATATGAAGGTTTATGGACATCTATATTTGTAAAACCTCTAGCATTCGTTCTTTTAAAACTAGGAAAATTAGTAGGAAACTATGCAGTATCATTAATTATTATTAGTTTACTAATTAGATTGATTGCCTTTCCATTTACAAAAAAAACAGCAATGCAATCAGAATTAATGAAAAAAGCACAACCTGAATTAACTAGAATTCAAAATAAATATAAGGACAAACAAGATCAAGAATCATTAACAAGACAAAGCCAAGAAATGATGATGGTTTATAAAAAATATAATATAAGTCCTATGTCTGGATGTTTATTTTCAATGATTCAACTTCCTTTATTTATCGCATTCTTTGAAGCAGTTCAAAGAACACCAGCAATTTTTGAAGGAAAATTTTTAGGATTACAACTTGGAACAACACCAATGGTTGGATTTACAACAACTAGCATCATATGTTATATAGTATTAATGCTTTTGATAGGCGCAACAACATATTTTTCATTTAAACTTAATGCAACAGGAAACACCTTAGATCCAAGTATGGCAATGATGCCAGTTATGATGGTATTTATGATAATATTTATGGCTTTATTTATGCCATCTGCACTAGGAATTTATTGGATTACAACTAATTTATTTACAATATTCCAAAATATGTTAGTTAAAAGGAGTAAGGTAGAACATGGAAAAGCATAGTTATGTAGGAAAAACAAAAGAAGATGCAATTAAAGAAGCAGTAATTGATTTACAAGAAGTAGAAGAAAATTTAATTATTAATGAAATATCTTCAAAGACAGGATTATTTAAAAAAACAGAAATTGAAGTAATCGAAAAAAGAGAAGTAGTAAAATTCATTAAAAGTAAGATTCATGAATTATTAAAAGATATGGGAATTAATGCTAATATTGAAACTAAAGTTGATAATAATATAGCAAAATATACAATTGTATCAGATCAAGATGCCTTAGTAATAGGAAAGAATGGTAAGAATTTACAAGCTTTATCAACAATAATAAACCAAATAGTATTAAAGGAAACTAATCATTCACTTAAATTTATTATTGATGTAGGAGAATATAAATTCAAAAGAGAAAGAAATTTAGAAAGACTTGCTAAGAATGTTGCAAGAGAAGTAAAAGCAACTAAAGTAGAAGCAAAACTAGATTCAATGAATTCCTATGAAAGAAGAATAATTCATAATACTTTAAAAGATTATAAATATGTATATACTGAAAGTGTAGGGGAAGAACCTAACAGAGCAGTAGTTATCAAACCAAAAGAAGATTAAGTTCTTCTTTTTTCTATATAAAAATAAAATAGTGTGCTATAATAAGAAAGAAAAAAAAGGAGGAGTTTATATGAATGATACAATAGCGGCAATTTCAACTGCTTTAGGAGTAGGTGCTATATCCATTGTTAGAATGAGTGGAAAAGATTCTATTTCGATTGCAAATTCTATTTTTTCAGGTAAAGATTTAGAAAAAGTTGCAACTCATACTATAAATTATGGATTTATTAAAGATAATGAAGAAGTAATAGATGAAGTATTAGTTTCAGTAATGAAGGCTCCTCATACTTATACAACAGAAGACATTGTAGAAATCAACTGTCATGGAGGAATAACTACAACTAATAAGGTTTTAGAAACACTTTTAAAACATGGAGCAAGACTAGCTGAACCTGGAGAATTTACTAAACGCGCATTTTTAAATGGAAGAATAGATTTAACAAAATCAGAAGCAGTCATGGATTTATTAGAAAGTAAGACGGAAAGTGCCAGAAAATTAGCTATCAATTCGTTACAAGGAAAAACAGCCCTTTTAGTAGATAACTTTAGAGATAAAATCAAACAATTAATATCTTCAATTGAAGTAAATATAGATTATCCAGAGTATTATGATATTGAAGTTGTAACGTTAGAAAAGATTAAAGAAGAGACTGCAAGTATGAAACAAGAGTTGGAAACTATAATTAATGAAAGTGAAAACAGTAAGATAATAAAAAATGGAATTGATACTTTAATAATAGGAAGACCTAACGTTGGAAAAAGTAGTATCTTAAATAAATTTTTAGATGAAGAAAAAGCAATAGTTACAGATATAGCTGGAACAACAAGAGATATAGTAGAAGGACAAGTAATGCTTGATAATATAGTTTTAAATATTATTGATACAGCAGGTATTAGACAAACAGAAGATAAAGTAGAAAAAATAGGTGTAGAAAAGAGTCTTTCTCTTATTGATAAAGCTGATTTAATAATAGTAGTTTTAAATAGTAATGAAAAATTAACTTTGGAAGATCAAGAATTACTTGAAAAAACTAAAAATAAAAACACTATTGTTGTTCTTAATAAAAATGATTTAGAAAGAAATATAGAATTAGATAAGTTAGAAGATTACACCTTAGTTAGTACCAATACTAATGATTTAGAAGGAATTGACACCTTAAAAGATAAAATAAAAGAAATGTTTAATTTAGAACAAATATCTACAAAAGATTATAATTATTTAACTAATGTTAGACAAATATCACTTGCTAAAAATGCTTATCAAAAATTAATTGATGTTGAAACAGGATTAAAAGAAAATTTACCTGTAGATATGATTGAAATAGATTTAAGAGATTGTTTTGACATTCTTGGACAGATTACTGGTAAAACATATAGTGATGAAATAATAGATAATCTTTTTGAAAGATTTTGTGTAGGAAAGTAGTGATAAAAATGAAATATGAAGCAATAGTAGTTGGTGGAGGACATGCAGGATGTGAAGCATCTTTAGCAATAGCAAGAAAAAATCATAAAACTTTATTAATAACAGGTAGTATTGAAAATATTGCAGATATGCCATGTAATCCAGCAATTGGTGGACCAGCTAAGGGAATTGTCGTTCGTGAAATAGACGCTTTAGGTGGAGAAATGGGTAAAAATGCAGATAAAGCCGCTATCCAAGTAAAAATGTTAAATACAAAAAAAGGGCCAGCAGTTCAAGCATTGCGTGCTCAAGAAGATAAAAATATTTATCCAAAAGAAATGTTAAAAACTTTAAAACAAGAAAAAAACTTAGATATAAAAGAATCATTAGTTGAAGACTTAATGGTAGAAGATAATAAAATTAAAGGCGTTATCTTAGAAGATGGTACTAAAATAGAAGCTGATGTTGTCGTATTAACAACAGGTACATATTTACGTGGAATGATTCTAGTAGGAGCAAATAAAACACCAGGAGGACCACATGGTGAAAGAGATTCAAAATTCTTATCAACAAAGCTAAAAGAATTAGGCTTTAATATTTTAAGACTTAAAACTGGAACACCACCAAGAGTAGATAAATCAACAATAGATTATGAAAAAACATCATTAGAAGCAGGTGACGATAGAGTCTTAACATTCTCATATGATAATAAAGTATATTATGACTATAAAGAACAAACTCCATGTCATTTAATCTATACTAATGATAAGACTCATCAAATTATTAAAGATCATTTAAAAGAGTCAAGCATGTATGGTGGATATGTAGAAGGTATTGGTCCAAGATATTGTCCATCAATAGAAGACAAAGTAGTAAGATTTAGTGATAAGGAACGTCATCAATTATTCCTAGAACCAGAAAGTAATGTAGAAGATGATCCTAATTATGGAAACACTATTTATGTACAAGGATTTTCTACTAGTATGCCTGAAAATATTCAAGAAGAAATGGTTCACAGCTTACAAGGATTAGAACATGCCAAGATTATAAAATATGCTTATGCCATAGAATATGACGCAATTGATGCTAAACAATTAAAGCAAAGTTTAGAATCAAAATTAGTAGAAGGACTATATACTGCAGGACAAATAAATGGTACAAGTGGCTACGAAGAAGCCGCAGGCCAAGGATTAATCGCAGGTATAAATGCTGCTTTAAAATTAGAAGGAAAATCTCCTTTAATTCTAAAGAGAAACGAATCTTATATTGGAGTATTAATAGATGATTTAGTAACAAAAGGAGTAAAAGATCCATATAGATTATTAACATCACGTGCTGAATATCGTCTACTTTTAAGACATGATAATGCTGATATGAGACTTAGAGATTATGGTTATCAAGTTGGTTTAATAAATGAAGAACAATATCAACTATTTAATAAGAAAAAACAAGATATTGAAACTGTTTATAAAATTCTAAAAGAAAATAAAGTTACCCCTAAAAAAGAAGTTAATGAATATCTATCATCAATTGATAGTTCAACACTAAAAGATGGTATTACTTTATATGATTTATTAAAAAGACCAGAGATCTCAATAGAAAATATAAAACATTTTATCAGATTAGATTATGATGATGAAGTATTAGAACAAGTAGAAATAAATACAAGATATCAAGGTTATATTGCCAAAGCAAATAAAGAAGCTGAAAAAATGTTAGATTTAGAAAATAAAAAAATACCTGATGATATTGATTATGATAAAATTCCAAATATTGCTAGTGAAGCAAGACAAAAATTAAATGAAATAAAACCAACAACAATAGCTCAAGCTTTAAGAATTAGTGGAGTTAATCCTGCAGATATTTCTATTTTAATGGTTTATTTAAAAAGAAGAGGTAATGATGAATAAAGAAGAGTTTGAAAAAGAATTATTAAAATTAGGAATAGATTTAACAGAAAAACAAAAATCTCAGTTAGAAGAATTTTATAATATTTTAATTGAAGAAAATAAAAAAATAAATTTGACTAGAATTTTAGAAAAAGAAGACGTTTATTTGAAACATTTTTATGATAGTTTGACTATTGTTAAAGTTGTTGATTTTTCAAAAATAAATACCTTATGTGATGTAGGAAGTGGAGCAGGTTTTCCTGGAATAGTTTTAAAAATAGTTTTTCCAAATCTTAAAGTAGTTTTAATAGACTCTTTACAAAAACGCGTTAATTATTTAAATAGAACTATTGAAAGCTTAAGATTAGAAAATATTAAGGCTATTCATACAAGAAGTGAAGACTATAAAGAAACATTTGATTTAGTAGTAGCAAGAGCAGTCGCAAGACTTGATAAACTTATTAACTGGTGTTCTCATTTAATAAGAAAAAATCAACTTTTTGTTGCCATGAAAGCTAATGTAGATGATGAGCTAGTTGGTATTGATAAAACTTTAACTAAAAATAATTGTCTAGTAGAAAGTATAGAAAAATTTAATTTGCCCAAAGAAAATAGTAATAGAGCCCTTGTTGTAATAAGAAAAAAGTAAGAAAAGTAAAAAATATCTATAATATATATGAATAGATAGTATACTTTTCTTTTTTATTTACTGACAATACTTTTCAAAAAAATTATTTCATGTTATAATCTATAATAGAATAAAAGAATAAAGGGAGGTATCAAATATGCAATCAAATGAAGAAGTAGTATATTTATACTTAGATGACATTATTCCAAATAGATTTCAACCTCGTGAAGTTTTTGATGAAAGACCTTTAAAAGAATTAGCTGTATCAATTAAAGAACACGGAGTAATTCAACCAATTATTGTTAGAAAAGTTAATGATAAATACGAAATAATAGCAGGAGAAAGAAGATATAAAGCCTCAGCTTTAGCAGGACTAACTAAGATTCCAGCAATTATTAGAGATTTAGATGATAAAGAGACTTCAAAAGTAGCATTACTTGAAAACTTACAAAGAAAAAATTTAAATCCTATTGAAGAAGCAAAAACTTATCAAAAAATATTAGAACTTGATCAGATGACTCAAGAAGAACTTGCTAAAACCATGGGAAAAAGTCAATCAGCTGTAGCTAATAAATTAAGATTATTATCTTTACCAGAAGAAGTACAAGATGCCTTGTTAAAAGAAAATATTTCAGAACGTCATGCTAGAACTTTATTGAATTTAAAAACACCACAAGAACAAAAGGATATGTTAAAAAAGATAATGGATGAAAGGTTAACTGTTAGACAAGTTGAAAACTTAATAAAGGGTGATTCAAAAGAAGAGGAAAAAGAAGTGTTAAATTTAAATGAAAATAAATCAAATACAGAAGTTTTAGACCTACCTAAAAGCGAGGATGTTCCAACAGAATCTAACTATATCCCAATAAATCCAATTATGCCAAATTTTGATGGAGAAAATAATGATTTAAATACTCCAATTTTAACAAATATTCCAAGCAATACTCAAGAATTAAACCAAGAAGAGGATGAAAGTGGACAACCTAGATTTATAAATTTTGGTGAAATATCAAAGGAAGATGATACTGATTCCTTAGATGAAGCAAATGATAACACTTCTATTGATATTGACAAATTAAAAGAAGAAGCAAATGATATTAATTCTAATTTATCTTCTGAAAATGAAGGATTAGACAGCCTATTAAAAATAGGTGATCCTATAGATACAGATAACTCTGATGATAAAGATACATCTGAATTTAAATTTTTCTCACCTGCACGAGAGGCAATCAAAGAAAGTGAAAAAACTGTATCAAATGATAAGACAGAAGATTATTTTAAAGCACCTGACTTAGTTTCTGTTAATTTACCAGATTCAGTTCAAACAAATAATGTTAATGGAATAAGTTTATCTAATGAAGATCTAAAATTAACACCAGATAGAACTAGAGAAGAAAATCCAATGAATAGTGCTATTGAAATAATTAGAAACAGCTTATCTCAAATAGAAAATATGGGAATAAAAGTAGAAAAAGACGAAATGAGTTTAGAAAATTCATATCAAATAGTTATAAAGTTAGAAAAGTAGAGAAAGATAAATCTACTTTTTTTTCCTAAAAACATTTCAAAAAGAAGTGTTTTTTGATACAATGTAATAAGTAAAAGAAGAAAGGTGATAGAATGGGAAAGATAATTTCTTTGGTTAATCAAAAAGGTGGAGTCGGAAAAACTACAACAAGTATTAATCTTTCTGCATCACTAGCAGTACTAGGTAAAAAAGTATTATTAATTGATTTAGATCCTCAAGGAAATACAACAACTGGGGTTGGAATCAACAAAGGTGATATAGAAACAAGTATTTATGATGTTTTAATAGGAAAGTGTAGTATAGAACAAGCTACAATTAAAACAAAATATAAAAATTTATCAGTTATCCCTGCAACTATAAATTTAGCAGGATTAGATATTGAATTATTAGAAAAAAGTCAAAATGAACCAGGATTTTCTAAAGGAGAACAATTAAAACAACATTTAGAAAAAGTAAGAGATAATTATGATTTCATAATAATTGATTGTCCTCCATCACTTGGAATAATTACAACTAACGCTTTAACAGCATCAAATTCGGTAATCATTCCAGTTCAATGTGAATTCTTCGCATTAGAGGGAATTATGCAATTACTAAATACAATTATGTTAGCTCAAAAGTCATTAAATCCAGAGTTGGATATTGAAGGTGTTTTACTTACAATGTTAGATTCAAGAACTAACTTAGGATTTGAAGTAGTAGAAGATATTCGTAAATTCTTTAAAGAAAGAGTTTACAATACAATAATTCCAAGATTGATTCGCCTAACTGAGGCACCATCTCATGGTGAACCAATAATAGCATATGATCCAAAAAGTAGAGGTTCAGAGGCTTACTTAAACTTAGCTAAGGAAGTGATTGAGAGAAATGGAAACTAATACAAATAATAATAGTGGTATTAAAAGAAGAGCTCTTGGTAGAGGACTAGAAGAATTATTTAATAATGAACCATTAGACTATAATAAAATAGAAGAAAAAATAATAACAGAGACTCCAAAAGAAGAAATAATTAAAGTACCAATAGCTGAATTACGTTCAAATCCATATCAGCCAAGAAAAGTATTTGATGAAGAAGCACTAAAAGAGTTAGCTTCATCAATTAAGGAGCATGGAGTATTCCAACCAATAATTATTAAAAAAAGTATTAAAGGTTATGAAATAATAGCAGGTGAACGTAGAGTTAAAGCATCTAAACTTGCAGGATTAAAAGAAGTTCCAGCTATAGTTCGTGACTTTTCAGATAATGAAATGATGGAAATAGCATTACTTGAAAACTTACAAAGAGAAAACTTAAATGCTATTGAAGAAGCTAATGCTTATAAAAATTTACTAACAAATCTTAATTTAACACAAGAACAATTAGCAGAAAGAATTGGTAAAAGTAGAAGCCACATTACTAATATGCTAGGATTACTTACATTACCAACTCTAACTCAAAATTTAATTAGTCAAAAAGAAATAAGTATGGGACATGCTAGAGTTCTTTCTAAATTAAAAGATGAAAATCAAATAAGTGAATTAACAGATAAAATTATATCTCAAGGAATAAGTGTTAGAGAACTAGAAGAAATTACATCAAGTGATGAAAATTATGAAAGAAAAAATAAAACATTTAAACCACATAAAGAAAAGAAAGAAAATGAATATCAATATCTAGAAGAATCATTAAGTGAAAAACTAGGTACAAAAGTAAAGATTAAATCTAACAAATTAGAAATTAAGTTTACTAATGTCAATGATTTAAATAGATTATTAGAAATTATGAATTTAGATAAATAAAAATAAAAAGAGGTGGATTCATTGAATATTTTAGATAAATACGCCGAAGAAATAATGAAATTAGTATGGCCTATTGTGTATATATTAATAGGTATGATTATATATGAAATTATTAAAAATATAGTGGATAGAGCTGAAAAGAAAAACACATCTAAAAGACATCAAGCAAAACGAGCTAAAACTATCTCAAGATTGGTATTAAACATATTTAAATATATAATCATTGTTGTTACTTTTGTTGCTATACTTGCAAATTTTGGAGTTAATGTTAAATCAATACTAGCAGGACTTGGTATTACAGCAGCTTTAGTAGGACTTGCTTTCCAGGATTTAGCAAAAGATTTAATTGCAGGAATATCAATAATTTTAGAAGACCAATATGAAATAGGAGATACTATAGAAGTTAATGGTTTTACAGGAGAGGTAGTAGCACTAGGGTTAAGAACAACAAGAATTAAAAATTTTAAAGGTCAAACTTTAATAATAGCAAACCATACAATAACTGAAATTATTAATTATAATTTGGCACCTAATACAGCAATAGTTGACATTTCTGTTGCTTATGAAGAAGATTTAGAAAAAGTAGAAAAAACATTAGACAACTTAAATACAACTTTGAGAAAAAAATATCCAAAAATAAAAAAAGATCTTGTAGTACTTGGTGTTGATGAATTAGATGCTTCATCAGTTAATTATAAGGTGGCTTTGGAAACAACAACTTCTGAGTATTTTACAGTTCAAAGAATTTTAAGAAAAGAAATAAAACAAGCTTTTGATAAAGCAAATATAAAAATACCTTATCCACAAATAGAGGTGCATAATGGAAAATAAAGAATATGAATTAGGTTCCCATGTTATTATGAAAAAACAACATCCTTGTGGTAGTAATGAATGGGAAATAACAAGATTAGGAGCAGATATAAAGATAAAATGTGTTAATTGTAATCGTTCTATCTTTATTCCTAGAATTGAATTTAATAAAAAAATAAAAAAAGTAATAGCAAAAGAAGGTTAATTTATGAAAGAAAAGAAGAAACTAAAACTGAAAAAATTCTATTTTCATCCAATAACTGTATTTATAGTATTAAGTTTTATAGTTGTACTATTAAGTGCATTTTTATCATTATTTGAAATGCAGGCTACATATAATACAGTTAATTCAACTACTAAAGAGTTAGAATCAACTATTGTAGCTGTAGAAAATTTACTTAGTTTCGATGGAATGAAATTTATTATAAGTAATGCAGCTACTAACTTTATTAGTTTTACTCCATTAGTTACATTACTTATATCACTTATAGGTTTAGCAGTAGCTGAGGCAACTGGATTTATTGAAGCTTTTTCAAGAAAATATGTAAGAAAATTATCTCATGCTCAAATGACATTTATTGTTATATTTATCGCAACAATTTCTTCATTAATAAACGAAATAGGATATGCTATTCTAATACCATTAGTAGCTCTTATTTACGCAACAAATGGAAGAAATCCACTTACCGGTATTGTAACAGCCTTTTGTGGAGTAGCATTTGGTTATGGTGTATCAATATTTGTTGGTTCTATGGAAGTATCATTAATGGATTATACTGAAATAGCTGCAGCATTAATAGATGATACAACTCATATAAGTTTAACTTGTAATTTATTCTTTATAATAGCTGCAACAATTATATTAACTATTATTGGAACTATAATAATTGAAAAATTTATTAGTCCAAAACTTGGTAAATATAAAATAAAAGAAGATTTATCAAAAACAGAAGAATTAAGAATAATTGACTTAGAAGAAGAGGAACAACATAAGATAGAAAGAGAAAAAAGCCAAAAAAGAGGATTACGTTTTGCTTTAATTAGTTTTATTGTTGTAATCTTAATATTCATATACATGGTAATTCCTAATTTACCTAATTCTGGTATGCTTTTAGATATGAAAGAAGTAACATACTTAAATCAAGTATTTGGACCAAATTCTTATTTCCAAGATGGATTTACATATATGATGTCATTGTTATTCCTATTTATGGGTATTTCTTATGGAATAGGAGCAAAAACTATTAAAAATGATAAAGAACTATTAGAAAAAACAGCAAATTATTTTTCAAAAATAGGAAATATAATTATCTTGATGTTTGTAGTGTCACAGTTTATTGCAATATTTAAAAGAACTAATATTGGTATAATTATCACTGCTTGGTTAGCAAATTTAATTGAGTATTCTAAATTTAGTGGAATTCCATTAATTATAATTTCATTAGTATTTATATCTTTATCAAATTTATTCTTAACAACGCCAGCAGCAAAATGGCAAATATTTTCTCCAGTAATTGTTCCTATGTTTATGCAATCAAATATATCTGCTCAATTTGCTCAAATAGTAATGAGAGTAGGAGATTGTATGACAAATGGTATTACTCCATTACTTGGTTGTTTTGCAATTTACATAGGATATTTAAATATTTATAATTTTGATAAAACAAAACCAATTACTATTAGAAGAGCCTTGAATATGGTTCTACCATATTTAGGAATAATCTATGCTACATGGTTATTATTAGTAATTGGATGGTATATAATAGGTTTACCAATAGGACCAGGAGTATATCCAACAATTTAGATTTAACAAGACTTTTTAGTCTTGTTTTTGTATTATATAATAAATTTTTATCTAGAAGATTGCAAAAACATAAATGTAGTAATATTGTAGTATTTTTGTAGAAAAATATTGACATATTGAATTTGTAGTGTTAGTATACACCTAAGAGGTGAAAAAAATGGAAAATAAAACTAGCGCTATTAATATTCAAATAGATAGTAATCTAAAGAAAGAAGCTACCAGTGTTTTAACTGAATTGGGTTTATCAATGAGTTCAGCTATTAATCTTTTTTTAAAACAGGTTGTTAAAAAAAATGGAATTCCGTTTGAAATAACAAATATGTCTCCTAAAAAAAAGATATTGGATGTTGTTTGTGGTTTGATAATGAAAGATGGAAAATGCCTAATTGCTAGAAGAAAAAAAGATGATCATCTATTTGGAAGATGGGAATTTCCAGGAGGTAGACGAATAGGTCTTGAAGATGAAAGAAAGACATTGGATAGAGCATTTAATGATGAATTAGGAATAAAAACTGAAATAAAAGATTACATAACACATAGTATTTGTGAGTATCCAGGTCATATAGTAGACTTAAAACTTTATGAATGTAATTATATTAGCGGAGAATTTAAACTAAATATTCATTCTGAATATAAATGGGTTGATATTGAAGAGTTATTAGATTATGATTTGGCAGATGCTGATGTTATTTTATCTAAATTTTTAATAAAAAAATATATTGAAGAAACTAGAAAATAAACAATAAGAAAGGAAAATAAAAGAAATGGATTTTAAAGAGTTACAAAAAGAAGTATATCAAAATAAAATAAATAAAGGCTTTAATGTTACTGATTTAAATATGGAATTTTGTTGTGCTTATGGTGAATTGGGAGAAGCTTATTCAGCGTGGTTAAAGAAAAAAGATGACTTAGGAGAAGAACTAGCAGATGTTGTTATATTTCTAATGGGAATATCTGAAATACTTGGATTAGATCTCGGTGAAGAAATAAAACATAAGATTGAAAAAAATAAAACTAGAGTTTATAAAAATATTGATGGAGTACCTTATAGAATAAAAGGTTAAAAACTAAACATGAAGGGAGATATTAAAAATGACTAACGAAGAATTAACTAAATTATTTTATAAATATAACATCGTAGAATTAAGTTTATTAAGTATAATTTTATCTTATATTAAAAGTTATGAAATAAAAGATATAGAATTATCTTTACAAGAAGTTTTTAATAAGAAATTAATTATGGGAGATTGTTATTTAGAACGACAAGAAAATTTATTTTACAATGTTGAGATTTCAGATTTAAAAAACAAGAATAACTTATTAAGTATTAAAGAATTAATATTCCTAGGTCAAATAACAGAAGATGCTTCAATGTATCTAGATAGTATATATCACATAGATGTAGAATATGAAAAGTTACAAGTATATGATTTTTATGAATCAATAAATAAAGAAATTTGTACAAGAAAATCAAATAAAGTTTTATCAAAAGTAAAAATATAGATTATTATGAAGTCTATATTTTTAATATGTATTAAACTATCTTTACTTGATATCAGATAAATAATAATATATAATAAGACGAGAGAGAAAGTATATAAGAAAAGAGGTAATAATATGGCTTTAACAGCAGGAATAGTAGGACTTCCAAATGTCGGAAAGTCAACATTATTTAATGCAATAACAAACCAAAAAATATTAGCTGAAAACTACCCATTCGCAACAATTGAACCAAATGTTGGAGTAGTTACAGTACCAGATGAAAGAATGGATAAATTAAAAGAAATGTATGAACCAAATAGATTTATACCAACAGCTTACGAATTTACTGATATTGCAGGACTTGTAAAAGGTGCAAGTAAAGGAGAAGGTCTAGGAAATAAGTTCTTATCACACATAAGAGAAGTAGATGCTATCGTAGAAGTAGTTAGATGTTTTGATAACTCTAAAATAATCCATGTAGATGGTAGTGTTGATCCAATAAGAGATATAGAAACTATAAACTTGGAACTATCTATATCAGATTTAGACATTATTAATAATCGTTTAGAAAGAGTATCAAAAAAAGCAAGAACTACAAAAGATAAAGATAGTCTATTAGAGGTTGGAGCTTTAGAAAAAGCTAAAGATGCTCTTGAAAAAAATGTTCCACTAAGACAAGTTGATTTTAGTGATGATGAAAAAAAACTATTAAAATCATATAGTTTCTTAACAATTAAGCCTATTATTTATTTAGCTAATATTGATGAAGAAGAATTAGGTAAAGAAGATAACGAATATGTAAAATTAGTAAAAAACTATGCAGAAAAAGAAAATGCCAAAGTAGTTAGCCTATGTGCTAAAACAGAAGAAGATTTAAGTGAATTAGATAAAGATGACAAGCAAGAAATGTTAGAGGCCTTAGGACTTGAACATTCTGGACTTGATAGTTTAATTAAGGCAACATACGATATTTTAGGTTTAGCTACTTATTTCACAGTTGGTAAAGATGAAGTAAGAGCTTGGACTTTTAGAAAAGGAATGAATGCTAAAGAATGTGCTGGTATCATCCATACAGATTTTGAAAAAGGTTTCATAAGAGCAGAGGTAATATCATATACTGATTTGATAGATTGTGGCTCAGAACTAAAAGTGAGAGAAGCAGGAAAAGCAAGACTAGAAGGAAAAGAATATTTAATGCAAGATGGAGACATTTGTCACTTTAGATTTAATGTTTAAGGATGTATGTTATGGTAGATAATAAAATTAAAGACGAAGACAGAGTTTACTTAAGTAAAGAACTTAGTAATTACGTAGATATAATAAAAAAGGAATATGGATCATATATTCCAAATTATAAAAATGAAATTTTAAATTTAATAGATAATTATGAAGATCAAATAGTAATAGAAAATACCGGGACCATTTCACTTTACTATGGTAGAGATGGAAAAATTCATTTGCCCGAACTTGCCTATGAAGTCATAGATAAATTCAAAAACAATCCATTATATGGTTCAGATAAAAATCATTCTCCATCGAATGGTAAAGATCTAGTTGATAATGACAATACATTTGATGATTATATAGAACATGCTATAAAAATTGGAATTTCACCAAGAAGATATTTTTCTGAAAATCTTTTACATGAATCTATGCATTTTTGTGGAAGTGATGGTGTTGATCCAATTTCAGAAGGGTTAACTGAACTGAGAACAAGAGAATTAGCAAAAAAATATGGATTATTAACAACAGGATGTGGTTATCCAAAAGAAGTTAGATTAGTAAAAAAACTTGAAAATTTATTTGGAAAGGATATTTGCTCAAAGATTTTGTTTGAGAAAGGATTTAACAACAAAAAGAAAATAGTTTTAGAAAATTTAGGAGAAAGAGAAGCAAATTTATTTGATAGAATATTTGAAGTTGCATCAAAAAAATTTAATGATTATATGAGAACACCTTATAATGGAATAAATGGTCCTTATAATAAAACAAAAATGTATAACAATATAGATTATAGTGAAGTAGATTATATAATTAAAAAATATGAAACTGAACAAAAAAGTATAGAAGGGATAAATTCTATGTTAGATGAAGGAAAAAATAATTTTGAATCATTTTCATCTACAAAAAAATAAAACCCTAGACAATCAAACAAAATTTTGTTATAATATTCTCGAGTATTTTAAATACTCCTTACTCTTTGTGAGTCATTAGTCCAAAAGGAGGTGTAGAAAAATGAATAAATATGAAATTATGTTCATTGTTAAATCAGATATGGAAGAAGCAGAAATTAAGAAGACTGCAGAATCATTAAAATCAGTTTTAACTTCTAAAAACGCTAAAGTTTTAGAAGAAAAAGCAATGGGACAAAGAGATTTAGCATATGAAATTAACAAGTTCAAGACAGGATATTATTTCTTATTCGTAGTTGAAGCTTCAGCTGATGCTATTGAAGAATTCAATCGTGTTGTTGGAATTAATGAATGTGTATTACGTCATTTAGTAGTAAAGAAAGAAGATTAATAAGAAAGAGGTAATTGTCATGAATAAAGTTTTTTTAATAGGAAGATTAACTAGGGATCCAGAATTAAGATATACAGGCAGCAATGTTGCTGTAGCATCATTTTCTTTAGCAGTAAATAGAAATTTTACTAATCAAGCTGGAGAAAGAGAAGCAGATTTTATTAATATAGTTGTTTGGAGAAAACAAGCAGAAAATGTTAAAAATTATTTAACTCAAGGAAGTCAAGTTGCTATCGATGGAAGAATTCAAACTCGTTCATATGATGGTGAAGATGGGAAGAAACGTTATGTAACAGAAGTAGTTGCAGATAATGTTGAATTTTTAGGAACAAAGGCTTCAAATAATAACCAAGGAATGGCTAGTCAAAATGTATCAACACCAACAGAACCAACACCATACGATTTTGGTAAAGCACCAGAATCAACTGGTACAAATGTTGATAGTAATCCATTCGCAGATTTTGGCTCTAGTATAGAAATAAGTGATGATGAATTACCATTCTAGAAGGAGGATATAAATTATGGCAGAATTTTATCGTAAAAGAAAAAAAGTATGTATGATGTGTACAGGTAAAACTGTAGATTACAAAGATCCTGAAACATTAAGAAAATATATTAATGAAAAAGGAAAAATTTTACCTAGACGTGTAACTGGAAATTGTGCTTGTCATCAAAGACATATTGCTCAACAAATTAAAAGAGCACGTGCAATAGCATTATTACCATATACAAGATAAAAGCAAATTATTGCTTTTTTTTGTTATTTAGAACTTTTCGTTTTATAGACAAATCATTTAATTTATTATATAATTATGTTGGGGGATTTCCTGTAGGAGGATGTCATGGAAATATTAAAAAATAAAAGAATATTAAACAAAAAAATTAAAAATGCAAATAAAATATTTATAATGGCTCACAAAAATTTAGATTTAGATGCCTTAGGTAGTTCCATTGGAATGTATAAAATTTTAAAAGCAAGAAAAAAAGATTGTTATTTAATCATAGATGATAAAGTTCATGAATTAGGTGTTGAAAAAATTTTAAAGGAACTTGATGGCTGTCTAGATGTTATTACAAGTGATAAAATAGAAGCAAATCTTTCTAAAAACATTAAGAAAAATTTATTATTAATTTTAGATACAAATAAGAAAGATTTAGTCCAAAGTGAAACAGCATTAAAACTTATACCCAATAAAGTTATAATTGATCATCATGGAGTAGGAAAAAACACTATTAAAGATGCATTTTTAATACGTGATGATAATACATCTTCTACATGTGAAATGATAACAAATTTAATAGAAAACTATGAAATTGAATTGGATCCATATTTTGCAACTATAATTTTATCAGGTATAGTTTTAGATACAAACAATTTCACTTTAAAAACAACAGCAGAAACTTATTATGCAGCATACTATCTATCAAGTCTAGGAGCATCAGCAAAGAAAGTTCAATATTTATTAAAACAAGATATCCTAGAATATACAGAAAGACAAAAATTATTAACGAGACTTGAAGTTATTGATGAAAAAATTGCCTTTACAAAAGCAACCTCAGCAACAATTTATCGTCGCGAGGATTTAGCAAAAATTGCTGATACATTGTTATTTTTTAACAATATAGAATCATCATTTGTAATTGGTAAACTTGATCAAGATACAGTAGGAGTAAGTGCTAGAAGTTTAGGTAATTATAATATCTCTAAAATATTAGAAAAACTTGGTGGCGGTGGAGATGAGTACAATGGTGCTTGTGTATTCAAAAAGAAAAGTATTAGCCAAGTAGAAAAATTAGTTAAAGAGCAAATAAAAAGACAAGAAGGTGAATAAAATGAAAGTTATATTTGTCAAAGACTTAAGAAAACAAGGTAAAAAGGGTGAAATCAAAAATGTAAAAGATGGTTATGCCCAAAATTTTCTAATTAAAAATGGTTATGCTATTCCTGTAAATGATCATAATTTGAATGAGTTAAAAAATCAAAATAGAAAACAGGAATTAGAAGATAAAAAAAATAAGGAAGAAGCAACAAAATTAAAAGAAAAGTTAGAAAATTTAAAAATAGAATTTAAAGTAAAAACAGGAGCTAATGATAAAGTTTTTGGTAGTATTAGTCCAAAACAAATTAAAGAATCTATTGACGAAAAAGGATTTAAGATTGATAAAAAACAAATAGAAATGGACGAATCCATTTCTAGTCTAGGTGTTCATAATGTAAAAATAAATCTTTATGGACCTATATTTGCCAAAGTAAAAATTCATGTTGTAAAGTAGAGGTGGTATTATGGCACTAAAAACAATGCCTAATAATATAGAAGCAGAAGAGTCAGTACTTGGAGCTTGTTTTCTTTCAAAATATGCTCTAGAAAAGGCTTGTGAATCTTTAACAGAAGATTCTTTTTATAATGAAAAGAATGCAAAAATATTTGCTTCTATGGCATCATTATTAGATGCTAAAACACCGATTGATATAACAACAGTAACAACAGATTTAAAGAATAAAAAAATATTAAGTGAAGTTGGTGGAGTAGAATATTTAACAGAAATCTTAAACTTTGTTCCAACTGCTACTAATATTGATTATTATATAAAAAGTGTTGAAGATACAGCTGTTCTTAGAAGACTAATTGAAACAGCAACAGATATTGCTAGCAAAGGTTATGATACAGAAGAAGATGTTAATGAAACTTTAGATAATGCTGAAAAAAGAATCCTTGGAATTGTTAAGACAAGAAAATCATCTGAATTTAAATCAATTAAAGAAGTATTAATTAAAACAGAATCTGATTTAGAGCGTCTTGCTGAAACAAAAGGAGAGATTACAGGTCTTGCAACTGGATGGTATGACTTTGATAAATTGACAGCTGGTCTTCATGAAAATGAATTTATAATTATAGCAGCACGTCCTGCTATGGGAAAAACTGCTTTTGCCTTAAATATGGCTACTCATATTGCTATGAATAATAAAAAATCAGTTGCTTTATTCAACCTAGAAATGGGTGCTGAACAATTGGCGCTACGTATCTTATCTTCTCTAGGGCAAGTAGATGGTTACAAATTAAGAACAGGAAATTTACTTAATGAGGATTGGAAAAGATTAAATGAAGCAACATCACAACTTAGTGATACTAACCTTTTTATAGATGATACCCCAGGTATTACCATAGGTGAAATTAGAGCTAAGTGTAGAAGACTCGCTAGTAGTGATAAAGGTCTTGGATTAGTCATAATCGATTACTTACAGTTGATTTCTGGGGGTAAAAATTATGGAGCTAACCGTCAACAAGAAGTTTCTGATATTTCAAGAAGTCTAAAAACATTAGCTATGGAACTACATGTACCAGTTATAGCTTTAGCGCAACTTTCTCGTAGTGTTGAAGCTCGTGAAGACAAACGTCCAATTATGAGTGATTTACGTGAATCAGGTTCAATTGAACAAGATGCTGATATTGTTTCATTCTTATATCGTGATGACTATTACAATAAAGAAGCAAGAAGAGAAGATGATAACAGTATTAGTGAATTAATAATTGCAAAACATCGTAATGGACCAACTGCTACAATAGAATTATTATTTAAAAAGAATACTTCAACATTTTTAAGTTTAAGGAAAGATGGGGTGCCTAATAATAATGGATAATAGATCAATAATCTTTGTAATAGCCGCAACACTTCTAAGCCTTGGTTTAGTAATGTGTACAACAGCTAATACAAATAAAGAACCTCAGGAGGTTTATAGAGTTTATTTAAAAGGAAAATCACTAGGTTTAATTGAATCAAAAAAATCATTAGAACAATATATCGATAAAGAACAAGCGAGTATTAAGAAAAAATATAAAGTAGATAAAGTATATATTCCAGAGGATTTAGATATTGAAAAAGAAATAACTTATAATGAAAAAATTTTATCAACAAAACAAATATATACAAAGATAAAAGATATTTCTCCATTTACTATTGATGGATATACAACAACAATTAAAGGACTAACAAAAACAAATAGTGAAGGAAAAAAAATTAAAGCTAAAGATGTAGTTATCTATACTTTAAAGAAAAATATTTCAACTAAAGCAATAACATCTACCGCAGAATCATTTATTACTAAAGATCGATATGACAGTTATAAGAAAGATACTCAAAAAGAGATTAAAGAAACAGGTAGTATTATTGAAAATATTTATATCAAAAATAAAATAAGTATTAAGAAAAATAGAATTCCAGTTAATCAAAAAATCTATGAAGAAAGTGAAGAATTAACTAAATATTTACTATTTGGAACTACTGATGAACAACAAAAATATACTGTTCAAGATGGAGATACTATAGAAGATGTTGCTTTCAATAATAAGATATCTACAGAAGAATTTTTGATTGCAAATACACAATTTAAAGATAAAAATAGTTTATTATTTCCAGGTCAAGTAGTAACACTTGGTATCATGCATCCTCAATTTGATGTAGTAGAAGAAGATCATACAGTATCTGATGTTGATGTTAATTATGAAACAGAAACAAAATATGATAATTCTAAAAGTACTAGTTATTCTAATGTAGAACAAGCCGGTGTAAAAGGTAAAAATAGAGTTACTCAAAAAATTCAGAAGGTTAATGGTGAAACTACAAATATTGTTACAGTTAATACAGAACAATTAAAAGCCCCAGTAAAAGAAATCGTTGTCAAAGGTGGCAGACAAAATTCTTATGGATATGATGGTCCAGGATATGGTGGAGTTGTCGCAACACGTGGAGAATGGGGATGGCCAGCTACATGTAACTCAGTATCATCACCATTTGGTTATCGTTGGGGAGTTTTACATGATGGAACAGATATTGCTGGTTGTGGATATGGATCAAATATCTTTGCGGCACAATCTGGTACAGTTGTAAAAGTATCTTATAAATATGATAATGGTAAATATATTATTATAAATCATAATAATGGTTACTATAGTTTATATGCTCACTTAGCAGGTTTTTCCGTAAGTGAAGGTCAAACTGTAAACAAAGGTCAAGTTATTGGTACAATGGGAAGAACAGGATTTGCAACAGGTGTTCACTTACACTTTGCAATATGGAGTGGTTATCCATATCGTAGTGGAAGAGTTCACAACGCTATGAGTTTTTATTAAAATGAAAGTTCAAGTTTTAGCAAGTGGTTCCAAAGGGAACTCAAGTATAGTTCTTTGTGATAATACAAGACTAATAATAGATATAGGATTATCCTATCTAACAGTAAAAAGAATGCTAGAGGAAAAATCTCTAGCATTCGAAGATTTTGCTGGAATATTAATAACCCATTCCCATAGTGACCATATAAAAGGTCTTAAAGCCTTAATTAATCATACTAAACTTCAAGTATATATACCTAAAAAAATGTATGTTGATTTAGAAAATGTTGTACCAATAGATAGATGCAATTTTATAGAAGATGATTTTAATATAAATGATGTTAATATAGAACTAATTCATACTTCACATGATACAACTTTTTCAGTAGGATATATTATTACTTATAATGATAAAAGTCTAGTTTACGTAACTGATACTGGTTATATTAATAGAAAATATCTTCAAAAAATGGTTAACAAAAATATTTATATAATAGAAAGTAATCACGATGAAGCAATGTTAATGGACGGACCTTATCCTAGATTTTTAAAAGAAAGAGTTATTAGTGACAAAGGCCATTTATCTAATAAAACAACAGCTAAATATTTAAAAGATGCTGTTGGCGATAAAACAAAGTACATAGTTTTAGCTCACATCAGTGAAAAAAATAATACGGAAGAATTAGCCTACAGTGAAACAAGAAAGTTAATAGATGACAAAATTGAAGTTATCGTAGCTAAACAAGATGAAGAATTAACCGTTCTAGAGGTGTAAATATGATAAAGATAATTTGTGTTGGAAAAATTAAAGAAAAATATTTAAAAGATGCCATAGATGAGTATACAAAAAGAATATCAAAATATACTAAATTAAACCTTATAGAGGTAAAAGATTATGATTATGATGATATTAATAAAGTTTTAAATTCAGAAAAAGAACAAATAGAAAAATATATTGATTCTAAAGATTATTTAATAACCTTAGAAATAGAAGGAAAACAAATATCATCAGAACAGTTAGCAAGAAAGTTAGATGAAACTTTAACAATTAACAGTAACATTACCTTTGTAATAGGTGGTAGTTATGGTATAGATAAAAGTATAAAAGATAAGGCTAATTATCATCTTTCATTTTCAACATTAACTTTTCCTCATCAATTATTTAGAGTATTACTTCTAGAACAAATATATCGTAGTTATAAAATAAATAATAATGAAAGTTATCATAAATAAAGCTATGAATTTTCATAGCTCTTTTTTTGTGAAACAATTTCATTTATAGACTTGATTTTTGTTTTTACCTCACTTTTTTCATCAAATGTTGAATTAACAATGATACCTACAATAGAATTAATATCTTTAATAATATTGAGATGAGTTTGAGTAAGATTCCTATTATTAACAACATAGTTTAAGATAAATATAGTTTCATTGATATATCTTGTTCTAAATTCAGAATCTACATCATAGAGACCTGAAACGTTATCTAACCTATCACATAATTTTATTACTAAGGCCCAGTTTGTCATTCCTTTCAATTTATAGGCTAAATATTTTTCTTTTCCTATTTCCTTTTTCATATCACGGTTAGTTGTTAGTTCACTGACCAAACTTGCCACTTCTATTCCAAAGTTTTCTACTAATTCATAATAAGTAGTATTTGTATCTTCTAAAGTATCATGTAAATATGCTGCTGCAATTAATGAATCAATATGATGAGAAGCTTTGTACTTTTTTACAAGATTAGCAACATTGATTGGATGAGTAATATATTCTTTTTTTTTAGCCCCTTTCCTCATTTGGCCCTTATGTTTTTTAGTAGCAAATTCCAATGCTTTATTGATAATATCGTTATTTTTATCAGTACTAATATCTATATGATAGGCTCTCGTTTCATTTAATTGCTCATCAAGATTCATATCATAATTATATATTTCTTCAATAGATAACATATTTCCAACATTTTGAGCATTAAAACAATCAATTACACTCATAATTTTGTCATCTCGATTAATATAGATTGGAAAATAGTTATAATCAAAATGATCTAAACAAATCATAACATGTGAATATTTTTCACCATCCCCATTTTTAACAATTTTTTCAATTTCTTCTTTAGATAAAAAACTCATAAAATCACCTCTTTCTACTTGTATAGTAACAGAAATTTTAATATAATTAAAATACAAAAAAATATAGTTACTATAACTGGAGGTTATTATGGTTAATTTAGAATTATATAGAATATTTTATACAGTCGCAAACTGTAAAAATATTACACAAGCAAGTAAACAGCTTAATATATCACAACCGGCTGTAACTAAGCATATTAAAAATTTAGAACAATTATTAGGTGAACCTCTTTTTGTGAGAACAAAAAAGGGCGTTGTTTTAAATCAATATGGTGAGAAAATTTATATGAATGTAAAACAAGCCTTAATCCTACTTGATGAGGCGGAAAGAAAGATTGATGAAGTAAAAGCTATAAATTATGGAACCATAAAGATAGGTATCAGTACAAGTTTGACTAGAAAGTATTTATTAAAACATATAGAAATATTTCATGAAAAATATCCAAATATTCATATTGATATAGATACAGACCCTACCCAAAAATTAATCAAAAAATTAAGAAATGGAATAATAGATATTATTATTAGTAAATTTCCTGAAGAGCGTGAGCTCGATTTGAAATATAGTAAACTTGGAACAACAAAATATATTTTTGTAGCAAGTAACAAATATAAGGAACTATATACAAAAAGACAAAATATCCAAGAGATTATTAAATATCCACTATTACTTCAAAAAAATCCATCTAATTCTAGAAGAAGCATAGAAAAATATTTTAAGGAAAACAATATAAAAGTAGATCCTATTATGAATATCGGAAGTTCTAATCTTTTAATAGATTTTACTAAAATAGGTTATGGTATTGGTTATGTAACAAAGCTTTATGCATCAGAAGAGTTAAAAACAAAACATTTATATGAAATTAAGACAACACCGGATACTGAAAATGTTGATTATGGAATTATTACACTTAAAAATAATATTATGCCATCATATTGTTCAAAATTCATTGATTATCTAAATTTGAACAAATAATTTATAAATGCTATAATTAAAGAGGTGATATACGTGATAGGTAATGATTGGGATTTATATTTAGAAGAAGAATATAATAAGGACTATTTTAAAAAATTAATAGAGTTTATTGATAAGGAATATAGTGAAAAAACGATTTATCCAAAAAAATGTGAAATTTTTAATGCTTTTAGACATACAAGCTATAAAGATACTAAAGTAGTAATTTTAGGACAAGATCCATATCATGGAGTAAATCAGGCTGAGGGTCTTTCCTTTTCGGTAAAAAATTGTGTAAGAAAACCACCTTCACTTCAAAATATTTTCAAAGAAATGGAAAGTGATTTAGGTATCCCTTTTCCTACATCGAATTCTTTAATTCCTTGGGCAGAAGAAGGAGTTTTACTTTTAAATACAGTTTTAACAGTTCAAGAATCTCATCCTGCTTCTCATAAAGATATAGGATGGGAACAATTTACTGATGAAGTAATAAAAAAACTTAATGAAAAAGAAACACCAGTTGTATTTATATTATGGGGTAATTTTGCTAGAAACAAAAAGAAATTAATAACAAATCCTAACCATTATGTTATAGAATCTGCTCATCCATCTCCATTTTCTGCATATAATGGTTTCTTTGGTAGTAGACCATTTTCCAAAACTAATGCATTTTTAAAGAGTCAAGGTCTAAAGGAAATAGATTGGCGTGTTGAAAAATAATCATAATAAAAACTGATAAATTAACATCAGTTTTTATTTTTCTTTTTTGAATCTTTCTCTTCTTTTAAGATTTCAAACATTTCTCTTTTTTCATGTGAGTAAAATTCTTTTTGTTTATAACCAAATAATAAACGAATTATATTAGATGGAAAAGCAAGAATTAAATGATTATAATTAACAACAGTATTATTGTAAAATTTAATTGTTCCAATAAGTTCAACTTCGTTATCATTATATTCTTCTAAAACTTTATTTAAAGCTTCACTCTTATATAACTTGTCATTATCATCGATTGTTTTAAACAATTTTTTAGAAATATCAGCTAGTTGATTATTAAATTCAAAGTGATTAATATCATCTTTATTAATATTATCAACCTCAGGTAGATATTCTTTCATTTTTAACTCATCTTTAATAATAGGAACACATCTTTTTATAAGCTCTAATTTCTTATCTAGATAAATTTCTATGTTAGCTTCAGCTTCCTTTGTTTTAATAATATTATATTGAAATCTATTATAATAAATAACAATTATCAGTAAAATTAAAGCTATAAGAGTAAGACTTCCTATAATGATATAAAACATATTTATCATCCCCTATTAATAAATTAATTATATCAAATTATAGGAAAACAAACAATTATTATTTTAAGAAGCTACTGAATTATTAAATTTTTCATCAAAAACAGGATCAGCTGCAGTCGGTTCTGTACCCTTTATAAAATACATTATTTTTTTCTTCTGGTCGGTATCGCTTGCTGGTTTACCAGTAATAGGATTTACTAGTACTTCTGAAATATTACTAGGTTTTTCATACCATTTATTTTCTTTATCTTTTAAATAATTTTCCATAGAATTTAACCAGATATTTTGCGAATATTTATATTCACTTGATTTCAAAACAGTATTATCATCATATCCAACCCATACAGCAGTTAAGATATCGGGATTAAATCCAATGTTCCAATTATCAGTTGAAGTTGTTCCACTCTTTAAAGAGTAAGTATGTGTCATTTTAGAAGCAATTCCAACAGCTGTAGGATAATTATAATCAATATAGTCTTTATCATAAGTAGCAGTAAGCATATTATTTAGAATAAAGCAAAGACTTTTATTTAAAACAGCTGTTTTTACTTCCTTATATTCATATAAAACATTTCCATCTTTATCTTCGATTTTTCTAATAAAATGAGGTTTAACTTTATATCCTAAATTTGCAAAAGCAGAATACCCTCTTGCCATTTCAATTATATTAATATCATTTGTTCCCAAAGGAAGAGATGGGACTTTTTCTAATTTTGATTCTATTCCAACTCTTTTGGCAACATTAATTAAAGCATCTTGACCTAAAAACAAATGAGTTTTAACTGCGTAGATATTTTCTGAATAAGCGATTGCTGTAGCCATAGAAATAGGCTTGTTTCCATAAACATCATTATTATTTTTAGGAGAATAAGTTTGATTATTAGATAAATTAAATGTAGTAGCTTGACTAGTAAAAGAAGTAGAAGAGGTAAATCCATTTTCTAAGGCAGCATAATATAAATAAGGTTTCATAGTAGAACCAACTTGTCTTTTAGAATCAGTTGCCCTATTATATGATGATTCATTGTAATTTTTACCTCCTGCTAAAGCGATTATCTCTCCATTGTTTGGATTCATCATAACTGCAGACGTTTGGATTTTTGAATTCATAGGAATAGCTTCTAAAATATTTTTATCCAAATTTTCTTGTGCACTATTATCAAGTGTTGTATATATTTTTAATCCCTTAGTTTCTGTTAAAGATTTAGGTATACTACTGATAGTTTCCAATTCATCTAAGACAGCATCATGAAAATACATTAAATTTTGTGAATTTTCTTCCTTTTTTTCACCAACAATAACTAAATTTTCATTATAGGCATTATTCTTTTCTTCTTCAGTAATGATATTATTCTCTACCAAAGAATTTAAAACTAATAATTGTCTTTTTTTAGCCGTATCAAAGTCAACTATAGGTGAGTAATTTGCTGGTGACTTTGGAATACCAGTAATCATTGTTGCTTCTGCTAAATCCAAGTCTTTAGCGCTCTTATTAAAGTAAAACTTAGATGCATTTTCAATTCCATACATACCATGACCATAGTTAATTGTATTTAAGTATCCTTCAAGTATTTCATCTTTAGAATAAGCATTTTCAATTCTTAATGTATACCACATTTCATCCCATTTTCTTTTCCAAGTTTTATCAAAATCAAGAAACAAATTTTTCGCATATTGTTGCGTAATAGTAGAAGCACCTTGCTTTGTACTCCTAGAAGAAATATTAATCATACTAGCTTTTAAAATTCTTTTATAATCAAAACCATTATGGGAATAGAAATGTTTATCTTCCGTATAAATTGTAGAATCAATTACGTATTTAGAGATATTTTTAAGACTAGTCCACTCTTTAGATTCATTTCCTTGAAAGAAAAGTTTTTTATCTTTATCATATATCAAAATATTATTCGCACTACCAATTTCAAGTTTAGGAGTAGTTTTTAAATAGAGGAAAATAACACCCTTAAAGATTAAAATAAAAACAATTAGAATAACAAATAATTTACAAAGTAGTTTAAAAAATTTCCTCATCTTCATTCCTCCTAAATTTAGTATGAAAGAATAACTTTCAAAATATGTATTAAAATTGATAGTTTTATGGTATAATTTGAAATGTAAATTTTAGAGGTGCAGAAAATGAATAAAAATGCAAAAATTTCTTTAAAAACAAACGATAATACCATTAAATATGATATACTACTAACAATAAAAAATAATAAAATTAATTATTTAGAAAAAAACTCTGATACAAATGTTTTTTTATCACTAGATGAAAAAATTTTAATAAGAGATAATAAAGATATTTATTTAGAATATAATTTTTCTAAAAATCAAGGAGTAGTTTTTATAAAAGAGTTACAAAATAATATTAATATTAATTTAATTACTAATAAATTTAATGTAGAAAATGATAAAGTAGAAATAGAGTATCAAATAGACGATGATAACTATAATTATTTAATAGAGATGGAGTGATAATATGAGTATTATTAAAAGTGTAGAAAAAGATATAAAAGAGCTTATAAAAAGTGCAGGATATGAAATTGATAGATTTATTTTACAACCTTCAAATAGAAAAGAATTAGGTGATTATCAAATAAATGATGCGATGTCATTAGCTAAAATCTATCATGAAAGTCCTATTATAATTGCAGGTAAAATTAAGGATGTTTTAGAATCTGATAGTAGATTTACAAATATAAATATTGCTGGACCTGGGTTTATTAATCTAAGTTTTTCGGATGAATTTTTAATTAATCTTGTTAATAGTATGGAAGATGATATTTTAAATAATATTGATATGCAAGAACATAAAAAAATTATGCTAGATTATGGTGGTGCAAATGTTGCAAAAGCATTACATGTAGGACACTTAAGAAGTGCTAATTTAGGAGAAGCATTAAAACGACTTGCTAAATTATTAGGCCAAGAAGTAATTAGTGATGCTCATTTAGGTGATTATGGTAGACCTTTAGGACTTGTAGTTCTAGAGTTAAAGGAAAGATATCCTGATCTTGCCTTCTTTGACGAGGCTTATCAAGGTGATTATACTTTAGTTGATTTGCCAATTACTAATAGTGATTTAGAAAAAATCTATCCAGAAGCAAGTACTAAAGCAAAAGAAGATGAAGAATACTTAGAAGAAGCAAGAATTATTACTACAAAAATTCAAAATCATGAAAGAGGATATTATGATATTTGGAAAAAAGTAGTAGACATTAGTAAAAAAGAAATAAAACAAGTATATGATAATTTAAATGTAAGTTATGATTTATGGGAAGGCGAAAGCGATGCAGCTGAATATGTTCCAGAATTACTAGAAATAATGAATTCTAAGAACTTAGTAAAATTAAGTGATAACGCCAAGATAGTAGAGGTTAAAGAAGAGGATGAAACTTCACCAATGCCACCACTATTATTAGTTAAATCAAATGGCTCTATTTCATATGAAACAACAGATTTAGCGACAATTTTAGAAAGAAAAAAGAAATTTAATCCAGATGAAATTTGGTATTGTGCAGACCTAAGACAACAACTTCACTTTGAACAAGTATTCCGTGCTAGTAGAAAAGCAGAATTAGTAGATTCTAACGTAAAATTAGAGTATATTGGTTTTGGGACAATGAATGGATTAGATGGAAAACCATTTAAAACTAGAGATGGTGGAGTTATGTCTTTAAAAGCATTAATGGATTTAATAAAAGAAGAAACTAAAAAGAGAATTAATTATGATATTGTAAAAGAAGACAAATTAGATGAAACAATAAATATAATATCTATGGCAACTTTAAAATATGCAGACTTTTTACCATTTAGAGGAACAGACTATATTTTTAACCCTGCAAAATTTGCAGATGTAGAAGGAAAAACTGGTCCATATATTTTATATTCAACAATTAGAATGAAATCTCTTTTAGAAAAAGGAAAAGAAGAGAAAAAAGAAACATATAGTAAAATAGGAAATCAAACAGATAGAGAAATATTACTAACTCTTTTAAAACTACCAATTACACTTACAAAAGCATATGAAGCAAAATCTTTAAATGATATAGCAGAGTATTTATATACATTGACTAGTAAATATAATACTTTCTATGCTGATAATAAGATTTTATTAGAAGAAGATGCACTATTAAAAGAATCTTGGTTAGTATTAACAGATATAGTTTATAAGACAAATTTACTATTATTAGATACACTTGGATTAAAAGTTCCAGAAAAAATGTAAAAATATATTGTAATTGGTTAGAATATATGTTATAAGTTTATGTGATAAAATTAATTACTATCAAAAAGCAATGCAGTTGCATATAATGCTTTAATTAGGAGGATTTATATGAATATAAATAAAATGTCAAAAGATGAATTAGAATTATTATCAAATAAAGATATTACATATTACTTATTGGAAGATGCTAATAAATCAATCAATACAGCAGATTTATTCAAGAAAATCATCAAATTACTTGAATTACCTGAATCTAGCTTTGATGCTAAGATAGGAGATTATTATACTTCTTTAGCGACAGATAAAAGATTTATAATGTTAGAAGACGGTACTTGGGATTTAAGAAGTCGTCATACATCAGATAAAGTTGTAAAAGTAATGGATACAGATGATGATGAAGATGAATCCGAAGAAGATGAAGATTCTAAGGATGATGTAAATGATGAAATAGAAGAAGATAATTATGATGATACAGACGATGACGATGACATTTATGATGATGCAGATGATGATTTGAAAGATTTAGTAGTTATAGACGAAGATGAACTAGAATTAGAACAATAATTCTAGTTTTTATATTTAGAATATGATATAATATGTTTGACTTATGAAAGGATGATTTTATGATCGATAGATTAGAAGCAACTTTAACAAGATATGAATCAATAGAACAGGAATTAACTAAGAAAGAAGTATTAAGTGATATTAAGAAAACTAGAGAATTATCAAAAGAAATGTCTAGCTTAGAGGAGTTAGTTACTTGTTATAAAAAGTATAAGAAAGTTTTAACTGATATTGAGGAAACAGAAGAAATGGTAAAAGATCCAGAACTTTCTGAAATTGCCAAAGATGATTTAAAAAGACTAACATCAGAAAAAGAAGCTCTAGATAGTGAATTAGAAGTTTTATTAATACCAAAAGATCCTAATGATGATAAAAATGTTGTTATTGAAATTCGTGGAGCTGCAGGTGGAGATGAAGCTAATATTTTTGCGGGTGACTTATTTAGAATGTATACTCGTTATGCTGAAAAAAAAGGATTTTCATACAAAGTATATAACTCAGTAGATGGAACTGCCGGAGGATTCAGTCAAATTGAATTTCTAATTAAAGGAGAAGGTGCTTATTCCCTATTAAAATATGAAAGTGGTTCTCACAGAGTTCAAAGAGTTCCTGTAACAGAATCTAATGGTAGACTTCAAACATCAACTGCCACAGTTCTTGTAATGCCAGAAGTAGATGACGATGTTGATATTGTTATCAATCCAAGTGATTTAAGAATAGATATTTATAGATCAAGTGGTTGTGGAGGACAAGGTGTAAATACAACAGATTCAGCAGTAAGAATTACTCACTTACCAACAAATACAGTTGTAACTTGTCAAAATGAAAGAAGTCAAATTCAAAATAAAGAACAAGCTATGAAAGTTTTAAAAGCAAGACTTTATGAACAACAATTACAAAAACAAGAAGAAGAGCAAGGTGCCGAAAGAAGAAATAAAATAGGTACAGGTGATCGTGCTGAAAAGATAAGAACATACAATTATCCACAAAACAGAGTAACAGACCATAGAATTGGTTTTACAACAAAACAATTAGATCGTGTTATGGATGGAGATTTAGATGATATAATTAATGCTTTAATTTCAGAAGATCAAAAAAGAAAAATGGAACAGCCTGAAGAATAATTATGAGAGTAGAAGATTTATTAATATATGGAAAAAGCTATTGTCATTCAAATCATGTTAAGTTTTTACTTGCAGATTTACTAAATCTTAATCCCTTAGAATTATTAAATCATTTGAATGATATAGTAGATTCTGAAAAAGAAGAACTATTTAAAAAAGAAATTTTAGCTTTAAAAGATGGTAAACCCCTACAATATGTAATTGGTAATGTTAATTTTTATGGAAATACCTTTCTTGTTAATGAAAATGTCTTAATACCAAGATTTGAAACTGAAGAATTAGTTGAAAATACAATTAGATATGCTAAAGAAATATTTAATGGAAAAGCAAAGATATTAGATATAGGTTGCGGTAGTGGAGTAATTGGTTTAACTTTAAAACAAAAACTACCAGATAGTAGTGTTGACTTATTAGATATTAGTAAAGAAGCTTTAGAAGTAACTAGAAAAAATGCTGAAAGTTTAGGTTTAGACGTTAATATTATAGAAAGTGATTTATTTGAAAACATAAATTCTAAATACGATATTATTATTAGTAATCCACCATATATAAGAGAAGATGAAGAGATTGAAGATATCGTTAAAAATAATGAACCTCATCTAGCTTTATATGGAGGAATTGACGGTTTGGATTATTACAGAAGAATTTTAAAAGATATAGAAAAACATTTAAATATACCAGGGTTAATTGCCTTTGAAATAGGTTATCTTCAAAAAGACGATATAATAAATATTGTAAATTCTAACCTTAAAAATGTAGTAATTGAAGCAAAAAAAGACCTATCTTTAAAAGATAGAATGATTTTTATTTTAAAATCTAATTAACTAAATATATATAATACTTCCATATGAATGGTTTATTCTTGGGAGTTTTTTTATTATCAAAAAGATTTCTAAATTATTCTATGTTATAATTATTAATATAATATTGGAGGAGAATATGAAAAAAGAAGAAATTTATCAAAGAATCGATAATATATTTAATAAAGAAAAAACTAGAAATTTGTTTAAAAAACAAACAGATTTGTACTTAGAATTTAAAAATAATCATCAAATTTCTAAACATAAATACAGTTTTGGGGATTTAGTTAAATTAGATAAAGGTATGTTTATGAGAGGTGAAGGAGCACTTGCAGAAATAGATGAAGAAAAGATAAAATTTATTAGTGAAAACGGATTCATTAGTCCTGATATAATTTATGAATTCAACTCAAATCAAAAAACACCGCTATGTATTCCAATATGGAATATTCAAAAAGATATGTATTTAAAAGATTATATAAATATTTATAGTGGAGCTACATTAGAATATACTGTTAAAAGTGAAAATTATAAAAAATATACAAGTTTAATTCCATATAAAAAAATAGAAGAAACAATAGAATCACTTAGAAACAAAGAATATTGGATGTGGAGATGTGAACAAACAAAGGAAATAAGGTTTATGCCTAGTTTGGCAAAAGATGATCCAAAAGTTCAAATAGCCTTTATTATGGATGTGAGAGATGGAAAAGATTTAATTAAAAATGATATATTTAATTTGAATTTCGATAAAGATGTATTAAAAGATTTTATTAAAGATTTTTTTATAAATGATTTCATATATGCTGAAAGAAATGATTTTACAACAAATAGAGAAGGAGCAATTATACTTGGCATTCCATCTTGTTTTATAGAAGGCATTTTAGTAGGAAGAATTTTAGAACAAAATCCAGAAAAATTAGCAATGATAAAGAAATATTTTAGTGATTGTTATATTTGTAATTTGGATGGTAAGGTAATAATGTAAATAATTTAATAAAAAGTGAATAAAATTCTTAAAAAGAAACCACTATTATGATGAAAGGTGGTTTTTTAAATGAAAAAAACATTTCTAATTTTAGGATTAATTTTAATAATTACAATTACAAAAACTAGTGAAAAAGTAATAATTCCAGATGAAGCCATTCGCTTTAGAGTAATTGCTAACAGTAATAGTAATCTAGATCAAACAAATAAAAAGAAAATAGCTAAAAAGCTATCTACTAATATTTCAACAGTTTTAAAGAATAGTAATTCTATAGATGATGCAAGAATCAAATTAAAAGAAAATATTCCAACTTTTAAAGCAGTAGTAAGTGAAGAAGCAAAAAAAGAAAATTATGATATAGATGTAGACGTTAATTATGGAAATAACTATTTTCCAGAAAAACATTATAAAGGAGTAACTTATAAAGAAGGAAATTATGAATCTTTAGTCGTTAAGTTAGGAGAAGGAAAAGGGGAAAATTTCTGGTGTGTTTTATTTCCACCATTATGTCTTTTAGAAGCAGAGGAATCTGATAAGGATGAAGTAGAATATAAATCTTTTATTAAAGAAATCATAGATAAGTATTTTTAATTTATAAATATAATAGAATATAAAAGGTGATAATATGTCTTTAATTCTATTATATTTTTTTATGGGTGTTGGTTTAAGTATGGATGCTTTTTCTCTAGCGATTGTCTATGGTACCAATAAAATAAGCAAGAAAAATGCTTTTATATTAAGTTTGATGGTTGGAGTTTTACATTTTATTATGCCTAATTTAGGAAGCATATTAGGTGGGAAGTTTCTTCAAGGATTTACAATCTACGGTAATTTTATAACAGCTGTTGTTTTCTTTGTATTAGCAATTCAAATGATTTTATCTTTTAATGAAAAAGAAGAGGTCAAATCGATTAACAATTATTTAGAAATGTTTTTCTTTGCAATAGCTGTTTCCATAGATAGTTTCACTTTAGGGATGGTTTTAAGTTTTGAAAACTATAATGTAATAGAAGCAGGATTAATATTTTCTATAGTCAGTTTTACTTTTACTATATCAGGATTATTATTAGGTAACTATTTAAGTAGTAAAACAGGTAAGATAGGTAAAGCTATTGGAATTATCATTCTTTTAATATTTGCTTTGAAATACTTATTTACATAAAAATCTTTATTTCCTAGTTGTTGACTAAGTTAAGTATTTTCTCTATAATTAATCTTAGATAGTTATAAAAAGTAACTACTTTAACAATAAAGAGTAAAATATAATAAACAAGTAGTGAGGTATAAGATGAAAATTTTAGAGATAGAAGGACAAAGAGAATTATCAGGTACTATTAGAATTAGTGGTGCAAAGAATTCATGTGTTGCTTTAATTCCAGCAGCAATTCTTTCAGATGACGAAGTAACAATATGTAATGTTCCAGAAATAACAGATACAGATGCATTATGTGAAATTTTAGAGTCATTAAATGTTGAAGTAAAAAGAGCTAGTGAAAGTGTAGTTATAGATCCAAGTAAAATGCAAAATACAGAAATAAAGGAAGAATTTTCAAAAAAATTAAGAGCATCTTATTATTTTATGGGAGCATTACTAGGAAAATATAAGAAAGCTGTAATGTATTTTCCAGGAGGATGCTCAATAGGAGCAAGACCAATAAATTTACATTTAAAAGGATTCGAAGCCTTAGGAGCAAAAGTAACTAATGAAAACAATAAATATATAGTAGAAGCAGAAGAATTAAAAGGAGCAAATATATATTTAGATTTTGCATCAGTAGGAGCAACTATTAATATTATGTTAGCAGCAGTAAAAGCAAAAGGACTAACGATAATAGATAATGCAGCAAAAGAACCAGAGATAGTAAATGTAGCAACATTCTTAAATAATATGGGAGCAAAGATAACAGGAGCAGGAACTTCAACGATAAAAATAGAAGGAGTAGAAAAGCTACATGGATGTTTTCATGAAGTAATACCAGATAGAATAGAAGCAGGAACTTATATAATAATAGGAGCATTATGTGGAAATCGTTTAAAAATAGATAACATTATTCCAGAACATGTAGATTCATTATTATCAAAATTACAAGAAATTGGTGTTAATTTGGAAATAGGTAGTGATTATGTAATAGTAAGTAAAGAAGAAATTACCAAACCAACAAATATTAAAACAAGCGTTTATCCAGGATTTCCAACAGACTTACAACAACCATTTACAGTTTTATTAACACAATGTAGTGGAAAAAGTAAAGTAGAAGAAACAATCTGGGAAAATAGATTTATGCATATAGCATATTTAAATCAATTAGGAGCTGATATTACAATAAAGAATCAAACAGCAACAATAATAGGTCCAACAAAACTAAAAGGAACAAGTGTTGTCGCAACTGATTTACGTGCAGGAGCAGCGATGGTAGCAGCAGCCCTAATAGCAGAAGGAAAAACCACAATAACAAATGTTGAACATATTTTAAGAGGGTATGAAAATATAGTTTCTAAATTAAAAGATGTAGGTGCTAAAATTGAGAGTAAAGAAATATAATTAATATATAGCTTTATTCTTTTTTTTTGGAGGAAAAATGAAATTTATAAAAAAACATCTTAAATTAATTGTATTTATCTTAACCTTTTTAGCAATCTATTTAATTTATATAGGAGTGGGAAACAAAAAAATCATTTATACATCTTTAGGTGATGGTTTTGCTAGTGGACTAAATCCATATTTAAATAATGATTATGCCTACAGTGACCTTTTGGCAGATTATCTTAAGAAAAATAATCGATTAAGACAATTTTATAATGGTTTTTCAGATGATAATATGATGATTAAAGATTTAAAAAATGATATATTAATAAATATAAATGACAAAGATAATCATAATTTAAAACAAGTTTTAAGAGAAACAGATTTATTAACAATATCTGTGGGAATTAATGATTTTAGATACTATTTTGAGAATAAAAATAATTTAACAGATTATGAAAAAAACAAAATATTAACAGAAATTGTGGAAAAACTAGATGATACGATTAAAGAAATTAAAAAATACTGTCAAGGAGATGTCTACTTGATAGGTTATTACAACTTTTATCCCCAAAATTCTGTTGAAAAAAAATTATTAGACGAACTTAATGAAAAATATAAACAGATTTGTTCAAAAAATAATATAACTTTTGTGGATAATAATAATATAAATAAAAATATTAATAAATATCTGGAAAATCCTAATACAATTTATCCAAATAAAGAAGGATATAAAGAAATTTTTAATAATATAGTTCAAAATAGTGATTTTTAGTAAGAAAAGCTTGCAAAAACAAGAAATAATTGATATACTACATATGCATTTAATTACTATGATTATTATGTAATCATGGCGGAAGGAGAGAAAAATATGAAAAAAGGAATTCATCCAGATTATAAAGAATGTACAGTAACTTGTGCATGTGGAGAAACATTTACTACAAAATCAAATAAAGATTCAATCACTGTTGAAGTTTGTTCAAAATGTCATCCATTCTATACTGGAAAACAAAGAGGAGCTTCACGTGCTGGACGTGTTGACAAATTTAATAAGAAGTATGGATTTACTCAAGATGAAACAGCTGCTTAGTTAGCTGTTTTTCTTTTTTTATTTATGTTATAATAATTATAAGGAGGAGATTATGAAAATAGGATTTGCTAGTGATCATAGAGGTTATCAATTAAAAAAATATTTAATAGAAGAGTTAGAAAAAAATTATGAAATAGAAGATTATGGAACTTATTCAGAAGAGTCTGTCGATTATCCAGACTATGCTTTTATCTTAGGTGAAAATGTAGTTAATAAAAATGTTGATTTTGGAGTAGCAATATGTGGTTCAGGTATAGGAATTTCTATCGCTTGTAATAAAGTAAAAGGCATTTTCTGTGCTAAAGTAAGTAATAAAGAAGAAGCATATTATACAAGAAATGATAATAATTCTAATATTGTAGCTTTTAGTGAAAAAACAAATAAAGAAGAAGCCTTAGAAATAGTAAAAACTTTTGTTGAAACTCCATTTTCTAATGAAGAAAGACATTTAAGAAGAATCAATAAAATCAAAGAGTATGAGGCAAAATAATAATGAAGGGAAAATTTTTAATATATATAATTTCAACGATTTTAGTAATATGGTCAATGGAATCAGTTAATATAAATCAAATTTTTAAAAAAAATAAAATTTTACAAGCACGAATATTTTACTTTTTATTAGGTATTTCTTTAATATACTTAGTAACAAATTTCTTTATGGATTTATATACTTCTATAAAATTTTTTTAAAAGAAGTATAAATCTTTTTTTTTGGTTCAAACTTTAAATGAGGTGAAGAAAATGAAAAAGAAATTGAGATTAAAATCTTATGTAATTCCATGTCTATATGTTGTTTTATTTTCATCAATTATAGTTGGAGGAGCATTAATTACTAAGGAATTAAGTAAAAATAAGGATTATTCAACACCAGATTATACTTATGTATCCAATACAATCTTAAGCGAAGATGTTCCAGTAATTAATGAAGTTACTAAAATGTTAAAACCATATACTAATGAAAATGTAAAGGTTGGAAAATCATATTACGACTATAAAGCTGAAAGTAAGGCTCAAGAAGGTTCAATAACTTATTATGATGGTAGCTACATTCAAAATTCAGGTATTGATTACACACTAGATGAAACATTTGATGTAGTAGCAGTTTTAAGTGGAACAGTAGTAAGTGTAAAACAAGATGATATTTTAGGAAATGTTGTTGAAATAAAACATGATAATAACTATGTAACTACTTATCAAAGTTTAAGTGAAGTATCAGTTAAAAAAGATGATATGGTAACACAAGGACAAATAATAGGAAAAAGTGGAACTAACAAATTAGACAAAGATATGGGAAATCACTTACATTTTGAAGTTTATGTTAATGGACAAGTAGTAGATCCAAGTCTTTATGTAGATAAAGAAATCAAGAAAGAACAATAAAATTATTAAAAAAAGTTCTTTTTTTTTGCCTCAAATTCATATATTATATGTAAGTATAAATAAAGTATAAAAAAATGTTAAAAAATAACTATAAAATTGCGATTTTATGGTAAAATAAATAATGATTAGAAAAGGAAGTGATTTTGGTGTTGTCAAAAGATATAGGAATAGATTTAGGAACAGCTAATGTATTAATATACATCAAAGGTCAAGGTATAGTATTAAATGAACCAAGCATAGTAGCGATTGATACAGAAACAAAGAAAGTTATTGCTGTTGGTAGTGAAGCAAATGAAATGTTAGGAAGAACCCCAGGTAAAGTAAAAGCAATAAAGCCTATGAAAGATGGTGTAATAGCAGATTTTGAAATTACAGAGATCATGCTAAACTCATTTATTAAGAAGGTAAAAGCGAAATCATTTTTAACTAGACCAAGAATTTTAATATGTTGTCCATCTAATATAACTCCAGTAGAAAAAAATGCTATCAAAGAAGCTGCTGAAAGAACAGGGGCAAGACGTGTATTTATAGAAGAAGAACCAAAAGTAGCTGCCATAGGTGCTGGAATGGATATATCAAAACCAAGTGCTAATATTGTTATTGATATTGGTGGTGGAACAACAGATATAGCGGTACTATCTTTAGGAGATATTGTAACTAGTGCTTCTGTTAGAATTGCTGGAAATGTCTTTGATCATGATATTATAAAATATATTAGAGATAAATATAAATTGTTAATTGGTGAAAGAACTGCCGAAAGAATTAAAATAGATTTTGCTTGTTGTTACAATGCGGATAAAAAACAAACTTTAGAGGTAAAAGGAAGAAACTTAATAACTGGTCTTCCTCATATGATAACAATTAATCAAGAAGAAACAGAAGAAGCTTTAAAAGAAAGCGTATATAAAATTGTTAAGGCTGCTACTACCGTTCTAGAGCAAACACCACCTGAACTTTCTGCTGATATTGTTAACAAAGGTATTGTTTTAACTGGTGGAGGAGCAATGTTAAAGGGATTAACAGATTTATTATCTAAAGAATTAGAAGTTCCAGTTTTAATTGCGGATTCACCACTTACATGTGTTGTAGAAGGAACAGGAATTTTATTAGAAAAACCAAGTGAATTAGAAGAAGACTAAAATAAGTCTTTTTTCTTTTCTAAATAAATAAATTTTGCTATAATTGATATAAAGTGAGGAGTAATTATGGAAAGTGAAATTTATAATACTTTAACTATAGTTTTAGTAACATTTGTATTTTCAGCATTAATCATGCCCTTAATGAAAAAAGTTGCAGTGCATGTAGGTGCTATGGATATGCCAAGAAAAGAAGAAGGAAACAGACATATCCATAAGAAACCAATTCCAAAATTAGGAGCAGTAGGAATTTATTTAAGTTTTCTTTTTGGGTATATGTTATTTGGAAAAGAAAGTATTCAAATGAATTCAATTTTAATTGGTAGTTTTATTATGATATTAACAGGTATTGTTGATGATTTAAAATCAATTAGAGCTTACCAAAAACTTATTTGTCACATAGTGGCTGCATCTATCATTGTTTTTTATGGAAAGATTCTATTAAGTAATATAACAGCCTTTGGTTTTGCAATTGATTTAGGGATATTTTCTTATCCAATAACTATATTATTCATAGTTGCATGTTGTAATATTATTAATTTAATAGATGGATTAGATGGTTTAAGTGGTGGTATATGTAGTATCTTTTTCCTAACAATTGGTATTATAGGTTTTTATCAAGGAAGAGGTGGAAGCCTAGTAATGATTCTAACATTTATTATGCTGGGTGCAACCTTAGGTTTCTTATTACATAACTTTTATCCAGCAAAGATTTTTGCAGGAGATTGTGCTACATTTATGGGATTTATTATCTCAATAATTACCCTACTAGAATTTAAAGGTCCAGCTTTAACATCATTCTTTGTACCAATTTTGTTGTTAGGTATTCCTATTATAGATACTGCTTTCGCAATAATAAGAAGAGCCTTAAAAGGAAAGCCAATATTCTCTGCTGATAAAGAACATTTACATCATCAATTACTAGGAATGAACTTTTCCCAAAGAACAACAGTATTAATAATTTATGGTATGAACATTTTGTTTGCTATGGCTTCAATATTTTATACACTAAAAGATCCTGTTACTGGTACTGTTATCTATATAATTTTATTTATTATATTTTTATGGTTTATACTACATACAAGTATTATTTCAGATAAAAGCCCAAAACTAACGAAGAAAATAGAACAAAAACTTAAGTTACCATCAAGTAAAAATAAAAAGAAAAATAAACAGAAAACAAAGAAAAAAACAACTTCTAAATAGAAGTTGCTTTTTTGTTAATAACTCGTAATTATTGGAAAAATATGGTAAAATTATATTGGTGATAATATGATTAATTTTATAATATGTGAGGATGAGAAACCACTAAGAGAAGAAACAAAGAAAATTATAGTCAGTTATATGATGAATCATGATATTGATTACAAAATTTATGAGTTTGATAGCTATGATAAAAAATTTGACCAAATTATGAAAAAAGATATAGGTTTTAAAATATATTTATTAGATATTATCACAAAAAATGGAACTGGTATTGATGCAGCTAGAATAATAAGAGAAAAATATGATGATTGGGTTTCAGTTATTATAATGATAACTTCTCATAATGAATATAAGTACGAAGCATTATCCAGTAGATTATTCTTGCTTGATTTTGTTAACAAACTTAATAATTGTAATAAGAAATTAAGAGATGATTTAAATGTTGCAATGAAACACTATGACACTAGATATAAAATGTTAAGTTATGAATATAATCATACTTACTACAGAATTGAGTATAGACAAATAATTTATATTGAAAAAGAACAAGACAGTAAAAGATGTATTATTAGAACTAAAGATGGAAAACAATTAATACCAGGTAGTTTAAATGAAGTAGAGAAAAAATTAGATAATAGATTCTTTAAAACTCATAAAAGTTTGATTGTTAATTTAGATGAGATAGCACTATACGAAATAAAAGAAAATAAGATAACTTTTAAGAACGGAGAAGTAACTTATCTAATATCAAGAAACAAGAAGAAGGAGTTGATTGAGAATGTCTACAATTATAATTAAATTCATTTGTTCAGTATTGATGGCATTTAGTGGCTTGATAGTAGTAAAAAATATAAGTGGTAGTAAGGAGAAAATTATAAGTATAAAAAATATATTATTGATATGTATTTTAATATTTGTTCCAGTTATTAACTATGGAGCAAAATATACATATATATCAACACTAACAGTATTTATAGTCTCAATATTTGTTTATAAATATATTTTGAAAATAAGTTTCTCAAAATCAACAATTTGTTGTTCTATTTTATACTTGAGCTTGTTTATTTTAGAATTTATTTCAAGCCAAATATTTGTCTATTTAATGTCATTAGATGAGGTTAGAAATATTTTAGTAGTTAATATTTTGTTCAATCTTGTATATAGTATTTTCTTATTACTTATTTTTAATATAAAATTCGTTTATAAAAATATAAGAAAGTTTATATCAAAGATAGAACATAGAAAAGGATATAATTATATTGTATTTTTCGTATTATTAATAATGGCAATGAGTATTATTCTATATACAGTCGCTATAAATTATAAAGTTGACAATATGTTTTATGTTTCCTTTTTATTACCTTTACTATTTTTTAGTTTAATTATAATATTGGTTAATGAGGAGTATAACTATAATAAATTATACACAGAATATGATAATTTATTTACATATGTAAAAGTGTTTGAAGATTGGATTGAAAATGAACAGTTAATCAGACATGAGTACAAAAATCAACTTGCTGTTTTGAGATGCATGACTAAAGAGAAAAAAGTAAAATATAAGATAGATAGTATTATATCTGAAACTATTAATATTGATGATAATATGGTTAACCAGTTGAAAAATCTTCCAAATGGAGGATTCAAAGGCTTGTTATATTATAAGATTATCGTTGCTAAAAATAATAATATAAAATTGGAAATTAATATAGGAAATGAGTATAATGAGGTATTGAATAAATTAAGCGATGACAAGTTAAAAGTATTATCAAATATAATTGGTATATATCTTGATAACGCTATAGAGGCATCAAAAGAAACAAAAAGAAAAATTGTTTCAATAGAAATTTATGAATATGATAGTACAGCAAATATAATAATAAGTAATACATTTAATACTAAGTTAGACATCTCTAAGAGAAATGAAAAAGGATACAGTACAAAAGGAACAGGTAGAGGAAATGGATTATATTTTGCTAATAAATTACTTACTAAAAATTCTTGGATTTGTGAACAACAAGATATAATTGATGGTTTCTATATAGAAAGAATAAGAATTAAAAATAGTTTATAATGAAGTGATCAAGTAAAAAATGGATAGTTTATAAATCAATTTCTTAAATGAGTTCGTTGTAGGTGCTTGATGAATAAATTTAATTCTAATTTGTATGTGGTATAATCAATTTTGAATTTTTTATATCTTTTAATTTATTTTTATTCTAATATAAAAAGTAGACTAGAAATTTTTTTCTTTTGTCTACTTTATTATATTACTTGATATAGAACTATTTTTTAATCATTAAAAGAATTTAAAGTTTTTGGTTCATCAAATAGCATCCATATACATCCCATGCTAGCTGCTCCTGTAGCAAGTAAAGCAATAGCACTAATGAATGCTGCAACTCTTTTCTTCATAATAATCTCCTTTCTTAATTTCCTATATTATAAACATCAAATAAATTGATATTTATTCATGCTTGTAGTTATTAAAAGGTTGATTTAATAACATATAAATTAAGGGATTAACCATTAGTGATTCTATAATCACGCTTAGTATAAAGATAGTTGAAAGTTCATGATTGTTTATAACCAATGATAAAATTATATATATAATGGCAACACTTACAGTTGCTATTTTTCTTATTAATCTTTTCTTTTTATTTTTTAGAGGTCTTTTAACAGTATCAGCAGGTGCAAATATAAGCAAATCTATTAAACAGATACAACCTATAATTAAGATGCTAAATTTTGAAATGTTAATATTTAACATAATGTATGGTAAAACTATAAAACATATAGTAGAAGATATTAAACATTGCCAACTTTTTTTAGCGTGTATTCCAAATCCGAAATATCTGATAATATTAAAAAATAGCAAGGTTAGAATGACTTCTTTTAAAATATTTAAAACTATTGCCAAGAAAAGTATTATGACTAATTTTGTTATTGTTAAATATATACCTTCTAATCCATATTTTAATTTTTCTAAATCTTCTCCTTCATATGTTTCATACTTAGATAAGAAATTTACCATTTTATTAATTACTACTGTTTTCAAAGTTTACCTCCTATCTTGACACTAGATTATCACTTAATAAGTAGATATTTTTATTGTTTTTTTAAAAGGTATAATAATTTCTTTTTTTTTGCACAAATAGTAGAAATTTGTCGAAAAACTCACACAAAAATCCCTAAAAATTACATTTAAAAGAAAAACGAGCCATATTTTAGCTAGGTTGTTAAACTAGTATCACTTGGCCAAGAGTCAAGAATAGTATTTGGGAAAAGAGGTGCAAAATGATAGGAAGAGTTAAGTGGTTCAATAATGAAAAAGGTTATGGATTTATTGAATATAAGGAAAATGAAGATATTTTTGTTCACTATTCAGCAATTGAAAATGATGGATATAAGACTTTATCAGAAGGACAATACGTTGAATTTAATTTAGTAGAAACAAGTAAAGGATATCAAGCATTAAATGTTAAACTTGTTAAGGAACCAGCTATGTCAAAATAGGTGGTTTTTTTTATATAAAAGTGCTATAATAAAAATAGGAGGCGATGATATGGAAATTATTATCCGTGGTGATAAAATTAAAGTAACGGATGCGATGAAAGACTATATAGAAGAAAAAATCGGAAAACTTAGTAAGTATATTGAAGATGATAGTTCTGTTCGTGCAACTGTTGTTGTTAAGGTTAAAAACCACTCTCAAATATTAGAGGTAACTATACCACTAAAATCATTTATTTTAAGATCTGAAGAAGTACAAGATGATTTTTATGCAGCAGTTGATAAAGCTGTTGATAAACTAGAAAGACAAATCAGAAAAAATAAAACTAGACTTATGTCTAAGCAAGTTAAAGGGTTTGATTTTTCTTTTGAAAGTTTTGAACCACTTGAAGAAGATGAAACTTCAGATATAATTAAAAGAAAAAAAGTAGAAGTAAAACCTATGAATGAAGAAGAAGCAATTATTCAAATGGAACTTTTAAACCATCAATTTTATATGTACAAAGATAGTGAAACAAATAAAATTGCAGTTGTTTATAAAAGAAAAGATTCTGGGTATGGAATAATTGAATCTGAATAAAAAATATAATATAATTGAAAGAATTTTTAGTAATATGCTTTAATTCTTTCTTTTTTTTTGTTAAAATAATTAATTAAGGGAGATGATATGGTGAATATTTTAAGAAGAATGTTTGATCATGAATATAAAGAATTAAAAAGATTTACAAAGTTGGCTGATCAAGTAATGGAATTAGATGAAGAAATGTCTAATTTAACTGATACAGAATTACAAAATAAAACAAGTGAATTTAAAGAAAGATTAAAAGCTGGAGAAACTCTAGATGATATTTTAGTTGAAGCTTTTGCTGTTGCTAGAGAAGCAGCATACAGAGTTATTGGAGAAAAACATTTCTATGTTCAAATTCTAGGAGCTTTAGCTATTCATTATGGTAATATAGCAGAAATGAAAACAGGTGAAGGAAAAACTTTGACATCAGTTCTTCCAGCATATTTAAATGCTTTAGAAGGAAAAGGCGTTCATATTATTACTGTTAATGAGTATCTAGCAGGACGTGATGCTGAATGGATGGGTGGAATCCACAGATTCTTAGGATTAACTGTTGGAGTTAATACTAGAGATTTATCACCTAAAGAAAAACAAGAAGCTTATAATTGTGATATTACATATTCAACAAATAATGAGATTGGATTTGATTATCTTCGTGATAATATGGTTGTTCGAAAAGAAGATAGAGTTCAAAGACCACTTAATTTTGCAATTATCGATGAAGTTGACTCAGTATTAATTGATGAGGCAAGAACTCCTCTTATTATTTCAGGTGGAGAAATGTCTAGTGCAAATCTTTATATTTCTGCAGATAAATTTGCTAAAAGCTTAAAAGCAGAAAAAGAATATATTTATGATGAAAAGACAAAGGCTGTTACATTAACAGATGAAGGAACAGAAAAAGCTGAAAAAACATTTAAGATTTCTAATCTATATGAAGTAGAAAATGCTACTTTAGTTCACTATATAAATCAAGCATTACGTGCTAACTATGCTATGAAAAATGACGTTGATTATGTTGTACAAGATGGTGAAATAGTAATAGTTGATCAATTTACTGGACGTTTAATGAAAGGTAGAGCTTATTCTGATGGCTTACATCAAGCAATTGAAGCAAAAGAGGGAGTTAATATTAATCAAGAAACAAAAACTTTAGCGACAATTACTTTCCAAAATTTATTCAGAATGTATAAAAAACTATCAGGTATGACTGGTACTGCTAAAACAGAAGAAGAAGAATTTAGAAACATTTATAACATGTATGTTATTGAAATACCTACTAATAGGCCTGTAATAAGAGATGATGAACCAGATTTAGTTTATGCAACACGTGAAGCTAAATATAAAGCAATTATAGAATTTGTTAAGGAACGTTATGAAAAAGGTCAACCTGTTTTAATAGGTACTATTGCTATTGAAACAAGTGAATTAATTAGTAGTTTGTTAAAACAAGCTCATATTCCACATGAAGTATTAAATGCTAAGAATCATGCACGCGAGGCTGAAATAATTTCTAAAATAGGTCAACATAAATCAGTAACAATCGCAACTAATATGGCAGGACGTGGAACTGATATCAAATTGTCAGAAGAAATTAAACAATTAGGTGGTTTATGTGTTGTTGGTACAGAACGTCATGAATCACGTCGTATTGATAATCAGTTAAGAGGACGTTCTGGTCGTCAAGGGGATCCAGGTTATACACAATTCTTTGTTTCAATGAAGGATGACTTAATGGTCAGATTTGGTTCAGATAGAATTGGTACTATGATGGAAAGTATGGGCTTAGGAGATCAAGCAATAAAGAGTAAAACATTTACTAAATCCATAACTACAGCTCAAAAAAGAGTAGAAGGAAATAACTTTGATATTCGTAAACAATTACTTCAATATGATGATGTAATGAATAATCAAAGAGAAATTATGTATGATAAAAGAAATGAAATACTTGATTCTGAATCTATTCATGAGACAGTTTTAACAACATTTAGAAATCACATTTCAGATTTAGTAAAATCTCATATTGCACCAGAAGGTTATTTAACAGAACAAGACTTAGATGATATTGTTGACTTTAGTAATGAGAATTTATTAAAGAAGGACATGAAAAAGTCTCAAATAATAAACATGGAAGTTGAAGATGTAATAGATAAGATATCAAAATTAGTAATCAAAGAATATGAAGAAAAATTAAAAGATATCCCAGCTGAAGTGACAGACGAATTTGAAAAAGCAATATCTTTACAAGTTATAGATCATTATTGGATGGAACATATTAATACAATGTCTCATTTAAGAGAAGGTATCTACTTAAGAGGATATGCTCAAGAAGATCCATTACGTGCTTATACCATGGAAGGATTTGATTTGTTTGATGACATGGTTCAAAAAATAGATAAAGATATATCAACTTTCTTATTACGTGCAGAAGTAAAACAAAATATAGAAAGAAAAGAAGTCTCAAAGAAAAAAATAACAAATGAGAGTGAATCTGAGGCTCCTAAGAAAAAGCCAAAAAGAGTAAGTAAAATTGGTAGAAATGATCCTTGCCCTTGCGGCAGTGGACGCAAGTATAAACAGTGCTGTGGTAAATAAGCTCGCAAACCCGCATGAAATAAGGGATTGCGAGTTTTTCTTTTTATCAAAAATAGCCCAAAATAGGGGTTGAAGCCACTCTGGAGCCATTTTGATTTGGATATTGGGCTACATAAGTAAAAATTTATTATGGTTTCATGGTATAATTATGTATGAAAGTTGGTGATATGATGAGCAAAATAGATTTAATTGAATTCACTGATGAAAAAGATAATTATGAATTAATGTATAAATGGTGTGGTCAAGAATTTATTTATGAGTGGTTTGAACAAAGAAAACTTTCCTATGAGGAGATAGAAAACAAATATAAGAATAAATTATTAGCAAATCAGCAACAGTTATTTTTTATAAATTATAATGATAATAAAATAGGATTTGTTCAAATATATAAATATGATGATAAGAAAAGCAAAGCATTTATAAAATATGATAGTATATATCAATACTGACAGATACAAAAGATAACAATGTATGCTTTATAAAAACAAGTAATGTTATTGTTACTGAATTAAAAAATATTACATGGGATTTAGCAAAATTAGAGGGTGAGAATAAATCGTTAAACGAATGGAAAGAAAGTCATATAAATTATTTTAAAAAATTAGATTCTAATTTTAATGAAAACACAAGAGTTATATTTGAAGTATTTGAGGTGATTAAAAAATGCAAATAATAGAATATCAAGATAAATATCTAGAAGATGTTAAAGAATTATTAGTTGAACTTGAGAAATATATTGTATCAATAGATAGAGATCATTTGGATCAAGTTCATCCTGAATATCGAGAAAAAATGGCAATTATAGATTTGGAAGAAGTTAATAAGAACAATGGTAAATGTTATTTAGCAGTAGAAAATAATAAGGCAATTGGTTTAATTATGGGTTGCATATTTCCTTATGATGAATATGATTATCTGGATTATAAATGTCCTAAAAGGGGAGAAATTACAGAATTAATAGTTACAAATAAAATTAGAAGTAAAGGTATAGGACAACAACTAATAAATAAAATGGAAGAATATTTTAAATCCGTTGGATGTGAATATGTAATAGTTGATGTTTTTGCCTATAATGAAATAGGTAAGAGTTTTTATAATGAGAAAAACTATCATACAAGAATGGAAACGATGATAAAGAAAATATAGATTTTGGGTGGTATAAATGATTTCAATAAAAGAGAATGTTAATAGTGTTGAAGAATTCAATTATTTATATGATGCTGTTGGATGGGGAAGCTATGACAAAAAAGTATCAGAAAAAGCAAAAGATGAATATAAGAAATATCAAGTAAAAACAATAAGTCCGGAGGAAAAAGAGTATTTAGAAACTTTAAAAGCAATAAGTAATAAAATTGATGATAAAGCAAAGAGTGAATAGAGTGTATCATGTAGATATACTCTATTTTTATATGTATATCAAAGATAAGGAGAGTGATAAAATGATTAGCATAAGAAAAAGAGGCAAAGTATATCAATATTGTTTTGAAGCAGGAAAGGTAAATGGAAAAAGAAAACAAATAACTAAATCAGGTTTTAAAACTAAAAATGAGGCATATATAGCAGGACAAAAAGCATATGAAGAATTTATAAATGGAATAACTAATGTAGAGTGTAATATGCTATATGAAGATTATTTAGATTATTGGATTAAAGAATATTTTAAAAATATAAAAAAACAATATAGATCACATCTATACTAAAGAAGAAATAGAAATAATCCTAAATAGATTTAAGAATAATAACCTTTTTTAGTATAAATATCTTATTATATATTAATTATACATTTAAAAAATATTTTCATAAATTAACATAGAAGAATTGAAATATGAGAATTAATTCTAAAAATTAGAGGAGGATGTATAATGAATAATTGTAATGATTGGGAACAAATAAGAAAAAAACAAGAAGAATATAGAAAAAAATGTAAGTTTTATTATGTAAAAGGTCCAACGGGACCAAAAGGTGAAAAAGGAGATGTTGGTTCACAAGGAGAAAAGGGAGATAGAGGTATTCCTGGACCTGCAAGTATTGATGTCGGAATTACAGAAACTGTAGAATCTTCTGAAGATGCTAAAGTAGAAAATGTTGGAACAAAAGAGGATGTTATTTTGAATTTCAAAATACCAAGGGGAGAACAAGGAATCGATGGTAAAATTGGTCCACAAGGTATTCCTGGTCCTAAAGGTGAAAAAGGTGATATTGGTCCACAAGGAATAAAAGGTGAAAAAGGAGATCAAGGACCATCAACTATTCAAATTGGAAATATTGAAACAATAGAATCTAATGAAGAAGCAGAAGTTATAAATGTTGGTACACCAGTAGATGTAGTTTTAGATTTTAAAATACCAAAAGGAGAAAAAGGCGACCAAGGAGATATTGGACCAAGGGGATTACCAGGAGAAATAGGAAGGACAGAACACATTGCTATAGATGAAACTGAAACTTTAGAACCAGGGGAGCCTGCTCAAGTCATGGATACATTTGAAAATTGGGTACATCATTTAGCGTTTTTAATTCCAAAAGGAGAAAAAGGCGACGTTGGAGAAAGAGGACAACAAGGACCTGCAGGTCCTCCAGGAACAGAGTTTGTATCTGCTTATGGGATTAGATATTCAATGGTTACTACACAACTAACATTATCGCAAGGGACTGATACAATAATACCACTACCTGAAAAAGGGACAGCTTTTCTTACAGATTATCCAGATGGTAATTCAATAAAAATAAAAGAAACTGGAACATACCTAGTATCATATTCATTATGTGGTGCAACAAATGAAGATTGTTCATTAACTATGTCTGTAAGAGCAAATGATATACTACAACCAGCTACGAATGCAACTAGTGAGTTTCAAGCACAAATAATTAACTGCATAAGTGGTTCAACTATTGTAGCTCTTAGTAAAGATGATCTTGTTACATTAAATGTAAAGGCATCTATGGCAGTTAGTCTAATATTTAATGGAAGTACTAATGCAGTTCTAAGCGTAACTAAAATACATTAAAGGAGTGGAAATCTCACTCTTTTTTTGTTATGAATTAATTATTTCAAAATTGATTGAAGCCATAAGATATAACAAAGGAAAGTGATAATATGCAAATAATAAATGATAATACTATTGTAATAAATAATAGTGAGGAATTAAAACAAGTATTGAGCGAAGAAAATAATTATAGTTATATTTATTTAGGAAATGACATTACAATGACAAGTGGTTTTGTTATAAATAATAATAAAAGTAAAGTTATTGTTGATGGAACTTACAACAATACTAAGCATACTTATACAAATAACTTGAGTTCAGAAGAAAATGTTATAAAGGTAAGTACAACTAATAAAAAAATTATATTAAAAAATATGAATATAATATCTTCACAGGGTTATGGAGTTATTTATGTTCCTTCTCATCCAAATTATTCTAATGTAGTAGTAGAATATAATAATATAAATTTTAGTGGAATAGAACTATCATGTAATTATTATGGAACAACTAAAATCGTTGATTCTCTTATAGAGGCAAAAGACACCAACAGTGTTTCTACTCAAAGGGTATGTGATTCCAATAGAATTATAATTGGAGGAAATACTACAATTACAAGTAGTTCTACTAAAAATACAGTTTTCTTTTTTAATGATGTTATACCATCTTATATTAAAATAGTTCCTAATAGTAATGTAAATATTACAACAGATAAAGAACTTATGAATGGAACTAACAGACTAGATTTAATAGTAGGACATGGATCAGAATTTCTTTTAACGACAGGAAATGGTTTTGCAATAACAACAACACATGGTGCTAGAAATGTTTTAATAGAAGAAATGGCTAAATTTACATTTATAGAAAAAAGTCACCAAAGAGTTCCTATGTGGAATGTATTTGGAGATTTTACGGTTAAAGAAGGAGCAAGTATATCAGTAATAAATACGTATATGAACACACCTTCTGATAATTATAATATTTATTTTAAGGGTACAAATCAAAAGTTTATACTGGATAATCCAAAATATGTGAATATTTACACTAAAAATGCTAATGTAGTCTATACTAATAATCCAGTTGATTTTATATTTAATTTTAGTAGAATTAATTTGTGGTTATATGCCCTTGATTATACTTCAGCTTGTAATATTGATGATACGCCAGCATTTTGTTGGTATAAAGAAGATACACCAGTTAAAATAACAGGTATCTTAAATAAAGATAGTACTACAGTTACATCACATAATTTTACAGATACTGAATTAGCTTCACTGCCTGATATAAATAATTTTACACTACAAAATATAAAAATATTAACTATTGGAATGCTTAAGATAAACGTTCATCCAATTATAGATTCTATAAATGCAATTTCAGGACATACTATACCTTACGCAAATGTCAAAATAGAATACAATAATAAAAGTTTAACAGCAACAGCAGATGAAAATGGCCTTTTCGAAGTAAATATCGATTCTATTATTACAGATGATACAAGAATTAAAATTATTTCTTGTTTAAACGGCTGCTTTAGTGAAAGAAAAGTAACTACTCCATTTATGGGAGAGTTAACTCTTTTAAAAGTAACAGAAAATATTCCGTTTAGTATGATTCCATCTTCTACTAATCCAACTATTTTATCTAAAAAAAATGAAACAGTGGTAACTGTTGTTGATAGTAGAATAAATAGTACTAATTGGAGATTGTATATAAATTTTATAAATCCAATGATAGAAGCAACTGGTAAAGTTTTAATAGATTCACTATTTTTTAAGAAATTTGATAATGAGAAAATTATTTTGAAGACACAAAAAAAGTTAATATATGAATCAAATGATAATGGTGGAAGTGTAAATATTAGTAATATTACATTTTCTACTGATAAAGGATTGTTTTTAAAACCTAGTAAGAATTTATTGGAAGATGAAGATTATTCCACATTAATAGTTTGGAGTATTGAGGCATAATGCCTTTACAAAAAAGAAATTTGATTCATACAATATATTGTAATGAGGTGAATTATGACAAGTGATTATATTTATATTAAAATTTGTAGTAATGAAAACAGTAATTTAAGAGTAAAACTAAAAGATAAATGTAATAAGAGCGTTTTCGAAGGTATTACTGATAATTTTGGAAGAGTTAAGATACCAATATGTAATAATGAAGTATATAAATTAATTGTATATTCCAATTTATCAATTATGAAAATACCTTTAATTGCAAGAAAGAATAAGTTTTATTTTATAAACGTTGGAAATTATAAAAGAAAGGACCATCTTGTTACAGTTTTATTGACGGATAAATATTATCCAAATATAAAAATAGAAGGAGGAAAGATGATATTATGGCAAGACATACAATCCCAATAACAAATGGTAAAGGAAGTATTGAACTTGTTACAGGTACATACAACGCTCAAGCCGTAGCCGGTGGATATGATGCATCAACTCTTGATCCTAAAAGTGTTAATATTATTGATGGAACAACTACATATGCATTTACAATAAGTGCAACAGGAACTTTAACACTTCATGTTACAGATACGGGAAATCCTGATACTGGAGTACAAATTATTGGTGCTAAGTTTATAAGAACAGATAGTACAGGAACAATCGTTGGAAATGAAATAACAACAAATGATGATGGAAATGCTGTATTTAATAATGTCCCATTTGCAGAATCTGGAAGTACAGCAATATATTATAAACAAATATCAAGTGATGGAGGTCATACGTTTGATGATACTGTTAAATCAATTGTTATGACTCAATCATCTGAAACAGTTCAAATAACAAATCCACCAGCACCAGTTAGAAACTTTACGTTAATGGATGCAAGTTTCCCTAATATACCTATTATAGATGGTCAAATAATACTTGAAGAAAATCAATAAAGAAGCAGATTAAAAAAACTGCTTCTTTTTATAATAATTATAAATAAAACTTGCTGAATAAAGTAAACGAATTATCTATTCTTTTATATATAGTTTGAATTATATTTATTGTATTCATTTAAGAATGATAACAATTACATAAGTAACATGATATTACTTTTTTACCCTTTGAACTGGACTTTTTTTTGTTTTTTTATTAATATTAATTTTTGCTTGTTCGTAATATGAAGCAAAAGCTTTTGCTTGTTCAATTCTTTTTGTTTGTTTATTTCTTGAAATCATTATAGGATTATCGCTTTGTATCTGAATAATTTCTTCAGTTATACACAATATTTTTTGTGATTGTTTTTTATTAGAAAACTTGTTAGTTGTATACTCAGGAGTATTAGTTAATATCATTGATACTAATTTTATTATAAGTTTTTTATCAAAGGTACATTCCATATTTTTTTTGCTATTGTTATATTCTGGTAATTCATGTGTCATAAAACCATTCCTTTCAAGTTTTAAATTATAGCATACATTGAATATTATGTAAATTATTAAATTAATATTATTTGATAAGAATACTAATTTTTAGTCATCTTTTAAATAAAAAAACAAACCAAAATGGTTCGAATGTTTTATTAATGATCTTCCAAAAATAACAATATTTATGCTGTTATTTTATATTTTTAATATCTAACAATGTCATTGCAAACAAATATTTTTTTAATAAGTTCTTTTACTGCAGTACCACAGTATGAACAACTTTTTTCACCTAAGCTAGTTATAGGACTTCCGCAATTTGGACAATGTAAACCAATAGCCTTAATATCTTTACTAAGCTTTTTCTCATCATAAATATAGATAAATTCAGTTCGTGCACGATCTTGTGTTTTGATACTTTTACCATTTCTTTCAAGAAAATATTCATAACTAGAAGAAAAGTATATAGTCGCAACACCACCTTCTTTTTTGTATCTAGCTACAACAGTATTGTGAATTTTAAAATTTTTGAATCTAACTTCTTCATCTTTATCATCACTAATCATTTTATCTATAAAACTTTTTATTTTTCCACTAAACTTGCTAGAATCCTTTGTTTCAATTGCTTTATAACTATCAAGTATTACTTTTTCAGCTTCTCTTTTCAATTCATTTATATTTATATCAATAAAATCTTTCTTTATTTGTTCTAAATAAATACTATCCATACTAGAAAGTGATTTAGGGACTTCTTGATCTTCAATTCTAGCTTCCTCAATTATATCTTTTAGACTCATTCCATTAAATCCATGTTTTCCAAGAACATTTTTAATTTTGAATTTAATATATAAGTAACAAAATATTATAAATAAAATAAAGATTATTACTCCAATTAAAAAATACATAGTATCACCTTCTTTAATTTTATCATACAAAATTAAAATTAATAACATAAACTAAAAATATTTTATCTTGATATGCTATAATATTAAAGAAATATAATAATTATGGGTGATAATATTATGAAATTTAGCTCTCCAAAAGTAGAAAAATGCGTTCCTAAAGAAATTTTAGAAAGTTTTTCTACAAATGAATTTAATAATGGTATTTATGATAATAATATAAATAAGAATATTATAGTAGATTCCACTACTTTTGATAGTTGTATATTTGAAAATATTGATTTTAGTAATATAAAACTAGAAAATGTAGATTTAATTGATGTTGTTTTTAGAAATTGTGATTTATCAAACCAAAACTTTGATAAGCAATTTATAAGTAGAGTTACTTTTAATAATTGTAAACTACTAGGTACAAGTTTTATTGACAGTAGTCTAAATAATATTGAGTTTTGTGAGTGTAGTTGTAAATATATCAATTTGGCAGCTAGTAAAATAGAAAATTTAAAAATAATAGATTGTGATTTTAGTGAATCATCATTTTCAGAATCAAAATTAAAAAGCATAGATTTTGATAAAGTAAAATTTATGAATGCTGAATTTATAATGACAGATTTGAAAGGTATAGATTTTTCTAATTGTGACATTAATGGAATTATGTTTGATTCTAAATCTTTAAATGGAATTATTATAAATACTTTTCAAGCGTCAAGTATTGTTGGAATGTTTGGAGTTAAAATTAAAAATTAAAAAAGGTACCTAGATAGTTCTAAGTACCAATCTATATACAGGGGATCTTCACATAACTTCGTGAACCCTCCCCACTAATATAATATGTAAGAAAATGCCAAATATACAAAAAAAGTAATTTATTTTATTTATTGATTAAGATATTTTAGGTATAATACTTATAATAATTAAAAGGACGGGATAATATGACAAATGAGAAAATAGAAAAAATACTAACAAACAGTTTAAAAAAAGTAAATGATTTATGGAGGTCACTTTGACTGCTGTGAAAAAATAAAACAAATAAAACAATTAGAAGAAAAAACTATGGAAAATGGTTTTTGGAATAATAAAGATATATCTTCTGAAATAATAGATGAAATTAATAAATTAAAACAGATAGTAGAACCTCTAGAAGAATTAAAATCAAAAATAAACTCAAACTTAGAACTACTTGAGTTATTAGAAATAGAAGAAGACAATGAGGTTTTATCAGCAATCGAAAAAGAAATTCCTCTAATTGAAAAAAAAATATCAGAAGTTAGCTTAAATTTATTACTAAGTGGAAAGTATGATGGAGAAAATTGCATTTTAGAGATTCATCCAGGAGCAGGAGGAACAGAATCTTGTGATTGGGCAATGATGTTATATCGTATGTATAGAAGATATGCAGAAAGGAAAGACTATAAAGTAGAAGTTCTTGATTACCAAGATGGAGAAGAAGCAGGTATTAAAAGTGTTTCTATGTTAATAAAAGGAACAAACGTCTATGGATACTTGAAAAATGAAAAAGGTGTTCATCGTTTAGTTAGATTATCACCATTTGATTCTAATAATAGAAGACATACATCTTTCGCTTCTGTCGAAGTAACACCAGATATAAAGAAAGATATCGATGTTACTATAGATGAAAAAGATTTAAAGATAGATGTTTATAGATCAACAGGAGCAGGAGGACAGGGAGTAAATACAACAGATTCAGCAGTAAGAATTACCCATCTTCCTTCCAAAATAGTAGTTACTTGTCAAAATGAAAGAAGTCAAATTCAAAATAAAGAGCATGCTCTACAAGTACTAAAAACGAAATTATTCTTATTAGAAGAAGAAAAACAACAACAAGAGTTAGCTACAATTAAAGGAGGACAACAAAATATTGAATTTGGTTCTCAAATTAGAAGTTATGTTATGCATCCCTATTCAATGGTAAAAGATCATAGAACTAATGTAGAAACAAGTAATGTTTCCAAGGTATTAGATGGAGATATTGATCTATTTATACAAAGTAATTTAGAAAGAGGTGTTTAAATGAAATTTTTTCAAAATAAAAGGCTTGATCCTATTGAAAAAAGAATAAAAAGCAAGTCGAAATTAAAAAGATATTTGGAATTCTTTGTAGGATGTAGTATCCTAGCTATTTGCTTTAACCTTTTTTTATCACCAAATGATTTAGTACCAGGTGGTGTTTCAGGAGCAGCCATTATTTTGAATCACCTTTTTGGAATAGATAAATCTTTGTTTATATTAATTGTAAATATCATTTTATTAGTCCTTAGTTATTTCTTACTCGGAAAAGAGAAGACTAAAGCTTCAATTTTAGGTAGTTTTTTATTTCCAATATTAGTTAGTCTAACTTCAGATATAAATTTATATTTAAAAATAGATAATTCACAAGTCCTACTTTCAGCTCTTTTTGCTGGAGTTGTCTATGGTTTTGGAGCAGGTATAAACTTTAAAGCTGGTTTTACTACTGGTGGTACTGATATCTTAAATCAAATAATATCTAAGTATTTTAAAATAAGCATGGGAAAAAGTATGCTGATTTGTGATGGAACAATAGTTGTACTATCAGGAGTTGTTTTTGGTATTAATAATTTAATGTATTCTATAGTAATTCTTTACTTAATAAGTTATATGTCTGATCGAGTTATTTTAGGAGTGTCAGATAGTAAAGCTTTCTATATAATAACTGATGAAGAAGAAAAAGTAAAAGAATATATTATAAAATACTTAAATCATGGAGTTACTGTTTTTCAAGCAAAAGGTGGATATAAAAAAGAAAGACAACATGTCTTAATGTGTGTTTTACCAACAAAAGATTACTTTCGTCTAAAAGAAGGAATTCATGAAATAGATAAAGATGCTTTCTTTGTTGTAACAGATTCCTATGAAGTATTTGGAGGTGAGTAATTTGCATCTTTTTAATAAAGAAGAATTAGCTCTTTTACCTGAAGATATTCTAAAAAAAGTTAATACCCATCATCTTTTGAAAAGATATATTATGTTACTTATATCTATGTTTATTTCAGCTTGTGTTTTCAATTTATTGATTGTTCCAACTAATATTGTAACTGGTGGAATAAATGGAATTTCAATTATCTTAAAAAACATCTACGGCTTTTCTCCATCAATAGTAATGCTTGTCATATCATTAATTTTATTACTATTTAGTTACATGTATTTAGGAAAAGCTCATGCAGCAGGAACTATCGTTGCCGCCTTCCTATATCCATTATTTGTTCAATTAACTTCTAATATATCTTTGCATCTAGACTTTAAACCAGATGATTTGCTTCTTATTTCAATTTTTATTGGAGTAGTTGGTGGCTTTAGTAATGGTTTAATGTATAAAACAGGTTTTAGTAATTGTGGTCTTCCCATAATAAGTCAAATACTTTATAAGGAGTTTAAAATTCCAATATCAAAAAGCAACTTTATAATTAATGGAATTATAGTTTTAATAGGAGGATTTTTCTTTGGATTTACAATGGTAATGTATGCCTTAATAATTCTTTATATAAATAGTTTTATGTTAGATAGAGTAATTCTAGGAGTATCTAAGAATAAAGCTTTTTATATAATAACAGAAGAATATGAAGAAATAAGAAAATATATTATTAATAATCTTCATCATAATGTTACAATGTTCAATGTTAAAGGTGGATTTTTAGAAAAGAAAAGAATGGTTTTATTAACAGTAGTTCCCTCAAAAGAATATTTTGCAGTAACAGAAGGTATCAAAGAAATAGATAGTAAAGCCTTCTTCTTAGCGTGTGATGCATATCAAGTCGAAGGAGGAAATTAAAAAATTAATACCTTAATTATTGAAAAAAATAAAAAAATATTATATTCTTATTTTAAGGTAGATTACCTTAGAAAGGGAAAGAAAAATGGTAAGTAAAGAAGAACAAAATATTGGAGTTGAAAAAGAAATAGTTGAAATACCAACAGAGAATGGCAATGATAAAAAACAAGATAACCAAAAAAAGGGTAAGAGCAGCAAGAAAATGGCTATTATCTTATTAGCAGTTTTAATATTTATTGTGATTGTAGCTTTCTTTGTGTATAGATACATTAAAGAAGATAACCAAAAAGAAGAAAAAAAGAAAAGTATAGTGAATACACAAAAAGAATATAAATCTGAGTATAAGATGACAGGTAATGATATTCAAGATTTTGATTTATATTTTTTACAATTAGAATCAGCTAAGAAAAATGCTATATATAGTCCATTATCAATTAAGTATGCACTTGCAATGTTGCAGGATGGAGCAGAAAATGATACAAAAGCTCAAATTAGTAATCTTATTGGTGATTATAAAACAAAAAAATATACAAATAGTGCAAACATGTCATTAGCTAATGCTTTATTTGTAAAGGATACTATGAAAAAAGAAGTTAAAACAGATTATGCTCAAAAAATCAATAATAAATATGGAGCAGAAGTTGTATATGATGATTTTAAAGATGCTACTAATGTAAATAATTGGATAAGTAAAAACACATTGAATTTATTGAATAACGTTGTCGATGATTCAACAGTTTCTAATTTAGATTTAATACTAGTTAATTCTTTGGCAATTGATATGGATTGGAATTACAAATTACAACACGAGGTTAGTGACAGTAAAGTTGCTCAAAGACTTTATACAGTTAGTTACATCCACGAAGATTATTCTGATTATGTTCCATCTATTGGTAATTCAAGTGAAACATTTAAATCAATTCTATTTAATGGAAAAAGTCAAGTAAAAGCTGCCCAAATAGGAGCTACTATTAATAATTATGATATTATAAAAGAATTGGGTGAAGATAATATCAGAAAATTTATCGAGGAAAAATATAGGGAGTATTTAAAAAATCCTGGATGTGGAGAAGAAACAACAGAAGAAGCTATAAAAAATTATGTTGATAATTATGTAAAAGATATTAATAAGAATTATAAACAAGTAGATTATTCAACGGACTTTCAATTTTATACAGATAGTAATGTAAAGGTTTTTGCAAAAGATTTAAAAACATATGATAATACAACACTACAATACGTAGGTATAATGCCAACAACTATGACATTAGATGAATATATAAAAAGCATAAATTCAAAAGATATAAGTAAACTAATAAGTAATTTGAAATCACTTGAATTAAGTAGTTTTGAATATGGTAAAATTTATAGAATAACAGGATATATCCCTTTCTTTAAATACGATTATGAGTTACATTTAAAAGAGGATTTAAAGAAGTTAGGAATAACAGATGTATTTGATTCTAAAAAAGCTAATTTATCTAACATTTCAAGTAAAAATGAATATATAGAAAAGGCAATTCACAAAGCAAATATTGATTTTTCAAATGAAGGAATCAAAGCAGCAGCCACTACCGTAATGGGTGGTATAGGGTCAACTTCATGTGGATTTGATTATAACTATAAGGTTCCTGTTGAGACAATAGATTTAACCTTTGATAAACCATTTATGTATATTATTCGTGATAAATCAACAGGTGAAGTTTGGTTTACTGGTAGTGTATATGAACCACAAATCTAGATAATAGATATATAAAAAGAGTATTGAAAAAGAATCAATACTCTTTTGTTATGTCGAAAATTGTGATATAATTGTCATACTAAGGAGGTTAAAGATATGGACTTAATTAGACTTAAGAATGTCAATAAAAAATATAAAAATGGTGTTACAGCTATATATGATATGACTCTTTCTTTAAAAAAAGGTTCGTTTACCTTTGTAATTGGTGGATCTGGTTCAGGTAAAAGTACTTTTATAAAGATGCTTTATCGTGAAGAAAAACCTACTAAGGGACAAATTGTAGTAGGTGGAGTTAATGTAGCAAAACTTAGAGATAAAAAAGTATATAAACTAAGAAGAAAGCTAGGAATTGTATTCCAAGATTATAGGTTATTACCTAAATTAACAGTATATGAAAATGTAGCCTTTGCTATGGAAGTTATTGGTGCTACTAAACAAGAAACAAGACAAAAGACATTAAAAGCTATTGAACTTGTTGGTTTAAAAAATAAGGTACATAACTATCCAGATCAACTATCAGGTGGAGAACAACAAAGAGTTTCAATTGCTCGTGCGATTGTTAACAATCCGAAACTACTTTTATGTGATGAACCTACAGGAAACTTAGATCCTGATATGAGTATGGAAATTATGAAAGTTTTGGAAAATATCAATGAGAAAAAGGGAACTACTATTCTAATGGTTACTCATGATAAAGATATTGTTAATAAAATGAAAAAAGATGTTATTACCCTAAAAGATGGTAGAATTACAAGTATAAAAGAAAGGGGAACTTATGATGAAGATATTTAGAATGCTTGGAAGAAGTATTAGAGATGCTTTCAAAAGTGTATTTAGAAACTTTAGTTTGTCGCTTGCTTCTATTTCTTGTATTACAATTACCTTAGTTATAGTAGCAGTATCAATAATTGCCTCTTTTAATGTAGAGAACTTTGCTAAAGAAATAGAAAGCGATTTAACAATAGTAGCGTTTCTTAAATCAGATGTAGAAGAAAAGGATATAGAAAGTCTAACTACAGAAATAAAAAATATGGCGAATGTTGAGTCAGTTGAATTTCAAGGAAGAGAATCAATCAAAGAAGAAATGTCTAAGGAATCAGATGCTTTTAATTCTGTTATGTCTGAATGGAGTAAGGAAGATAACCCTTTAAAAGATACCTTTAAAATCAAAGTAAAAGATGCTACTGAAATTTCTCATACAGCAAAAAAGTTAAAAAATATGGAACAAGTATCTTTAGTAAGATATGGAGAAGGTATGGTTGATAAATTAGTAAATGCCTTTTCTTCAATTGAAAAAGTTGCTTACGGTGTAGTTATTGCTTTGGTTGTAGTTACAGTATTCTTAATTATTAATACAATTAAGTTAACAATATTCTCAAGAAAAAGAGAAATATCAATTATGAGATTAGTTGGAGCTAGTAACTTTTCTATAAAAACTCCGTTCATTGTAGAAGGTATGTTTTTAGGATTAATTGGTTCTATAATACCGGTAATTCTAACTACATTTGGTTACTTAGCTTTCTACAAACATTTCGATGGTTATTTATTTAGTAAATTAATTAGATTAATAGAACCAGAACCATTTATTTATCAAGCATCAGGCCTTGTTGTAATAATAGGTATTATAGTTGGTATGGTAGGTAGTGCAAGTGCTGTAAGGAAATATCTAAAAATATGATGAAGAAAAATTTAACAAAATATCTTCTTTTGACTTTAGTAATTTCTTTAGTAGCACTACCAAAGAATACATTTGCAATTACTTTGAAAGAATATGAAGATAAGGTTGCAAAATATACTAAAGAATATCAAGATAAGCAAAATAAAATTGCTAAAAGTAAAGAGGAAGTAGAACAGGTAAAAAAGAATATTGCAAATATTGAATCACAAATTAAGACAGCAGAAGATGAGATTAAAAGTATAGAAGATGAAATAGATAAAAGTAATAAAGAAATTGAAAATAAAAAAGAACAAAGTAAAAAAATAATGAAATATTTTCAAATAATCAGAAGTGGTAATACTTATTTGGAGTATATTTTTGAAGCAGAAAGTGTTACTGATATGATTTATAGGATATCAGTTGTTGAACAATTAACTGAATATAATCAAAAAGTTGTTAAAGAACTCAATGAATTAATAAGTCAAAATAAAGTAAAAAAAGCAGAACTTGCTAAAAAAAATCAAGAGTTATCAGATTTGAAAAGTAAACTAGAATCAGAAAAAGCAAGAATAGAGCAAGACATTGAAAAAACAGAAGGAACCTTACCTTCAACAAAAGATCAAATTGCTCAATATCAAACTTTAGTCAATTATTATAAAAATAAGGGATGTAAGTCAAATGATGTAATAGGAGTTACGTGTGCTGTTTCGAAGCAAGTTAATTCTAGTTCAGGTAATAAAAATGTTGGACCAGGAAGCTATATTTATCCTATTAATGGTGGAAGATTTAATAGAGGTTTTTCATATAATCCTAATACTGGTTCAGGTCATAAAGGATGGGATATCAGTGTTGGTTGTGGAACGCCAATTTATGCTATAGCTGATGGTACTGTATTCTATACTGGAAATAATCGCGATAAATATGGAGCATATATGGTAATGATTGACCATGGAAATGGATTATATTCACAATACGCTCATGTTTTATCAAATATACCGGTAAGTCAAAAACAAAGAGTTTCAAAAGGTCAAGTTATAGCTTATGTTGGTTCAACTGGATATTCTACGGGATGTCATCTTCATTTAGAATTATCAGCAGGATGTGGATGGAATTATCCATCAAAAAATGAATGTTATTACGGTTATTACTCGGATAAAAACCCATTTAATTATTTGAACCATTTAGTTGATCCAGATAATTATATTCCAAGATAAAAAGATTATCTGATAATATTAGTGATATTAAAAACTAATTGTAATAGAATTATTATTTATGAGGACTAGAAATAGCCCTCTTTAATTTTGCTAATTATATAATCCTTTAACTAACATAATTCTGTTTTTTAAATGATTAAACTTATAACTATAGGTAGTATGCTATATCGTTAGAATATTCATGAATAAATGTATTAAAAATATATTTTCTTCATACAAGTAAATATTCTTAGTCTTCTTTTCTTTATTGCTATTTTTTAAATATTATAAAGAGTATAAAAAAAAAGAAATAGTCAATAATATTATTAGGAGGATATATTATGGAAGAAAAATTAGAACTATTAGAACAAGTTCATCATGATTCAGCCATGGCTGCATATACTATAGAAAAACTACTTGATAAATTAAAAGATAAAGATAATAAGATAAAGGCTTATGCTGAAGAAATTTTAAAAGAATATCAACAATTTGAAGAAGAGGCAAAAGTCTTATTAAAAGAAAATAATAAAGAACCATCAGATCCATCTCTTATGGCTAAAATGGGTTCATCTATGGGAATAAGTAAAGAGGTAAAAGAAGATAATAGTGATTCATCTATTGCAAATATGTTAATTCAAGGTGTTTCAATGGGAAGTTTGGAAATAGAGAAAAAATTAAAAGAGTATGATAAAGAATTAGATAAGGATGAAAAAAGTATTGCTAAAAAATTCTTGAAATTTCAAGAAAAAACAATAAACCATTTAAAAGAATATATTTGATTTATTTCTATATATCTGATATAGTAAATGAAAAGTTATAGGTGGTAATATGCGCGTTTTTGATTTTGATAATACAATTTATGATGGAGAAAGTGTTTTTGACTTTTTTCTTTTTTGTGTTAAAGAAAAGAAATCACTAGTTAAATATGCACCTATAGTTGTATATACAACACTTATGTATGAATTAGGATTTTTATCAATTGATAAGTTATGTGAGCTTGCTAGTAGAATGTCGAAAGTAATTATAGATAATAAAGATAATGCAGAAAGTTTAATTGAAAAATTTTGGAAAACACATGCTAAAAACTTAAAGTTAGATTATTTAGAACAATTAAGAGAAGACGATGTTATTATAACTGCATCTCCAAGTATACTTATTGATGGTATAAAAGATAAATTAAATACGAAAAATATTATTTGTAGTGAAATGTGTATTGAAACTGGAAAGCTAGAATTTTTATGTTTTAGAGAAAATAAAGTTAAAGCCTTTAAAGAAAGATATCCTAATGCTGTAGTTGAAGAATTTTATACTGATTCTTATAATGATAAAGCATTAATGGAAATTTCTAAAAAGACATATTTAGTTAAAAAATAGTCTATTTAAAAAAGTTACCATTTATTAGAAATGATAACTTTTTTTCTTTCAAATTAATATTTGTATATTAAACTCATAGAATTATTGTAGGGAGGTGACTATGAACGAATTAAATAATATAGTAACAGCAGTTGGTAATTATAATAACATTCCAACAACTCTTACTTCAAATACTTCCGTAGTTAATATTATTGAAGGATTGAGCCTTCATAAGGAAGCAGATAAGACTAATTGGGGTGGTGGAAATTTAGAGTATACAATTACTATTGATAATCAAACAGATAAAATCTATGCAAAACCTATAGTTACTGATGTTATTGATACAACTTTAGTTGATTTTATCGATGGAAGTGTAGAAATAAATGGTGTTACTGCTACCCAAGATCAATATAATTATAATGAGGCAACACATACATTAACAGTTAACCTAGATGATGTAACACCCTCATCAAACTCTACTTTTACGTTTTCTGTTAAAAAGAAAGACTAATAATTATTTTATTTTACAAAGTCGCTCAGAATTAATTTGTGAAAGTGGAAAGACAATATATAGTAATTATGTCACAGTTATCGGACTTAAAGCTAGAGGCTTTTCTAACAATAATTGGTGTGGAACTCCACATTGGAGAATTTAAAAATCACAAAAAGAGTGATTTTTTTCTATTCTTCAATACTCCAAATAAGTGTTGTATTATATTCTTCATTTGCTTCTAAGGCATTATTTTGTAAAGATAAGAGTGGACCTTGTTCCTTAGACCAAGTTATTTTTGTAGCTTCAGGTGTTCCATTATTATTAATTCCTGTTAATACTAGTGTTGGTATTTCATTTAAAATAACACTTGTATTATCAAATTTTTTAAATATTATGGCATTAGGAAGTGAAAAGTTGTTTGCCGAAGTTAATGGACCTGAGAGATGAGCATAAAGTTTCCAGTTAGAACTTACAACTCTACTATCTACTATATTAACAAATATTTGATCACTTTTTTTGAAAATAAGAGGTGTTGTTGTTACATCATCAAGAGCAAAAGAAAAATTACTAGTATTACTATTCAAAGTAAGTTCTCCATTATGTGGTGTAGTAATAGTTCTCGTTTTATAAACAAAACTATTACCAACATTAACTGTTATTGTAATTTCAGTATCATCTTCAATTGGTGTTGGTATAGTGCATTCAAAAAATCCGTTTTCATCAGCAGTTACCGTGTAAGACTTACTATCATAAGAAATCATAACATCAGCAAATTCTATAGTATGACCACTAATAGTAGTAGATGTTTTAGTTATAGGATGAATATTTAAAGGATATGTTCCTATTGATAATTGTTTTCTATTTTGAAATGAAAAGTTAGTTAAATCTGGAAGAATTGCTAGTTCCTCATTACTAATATTATGAGTTGTAATACTTGTAGAACTGTTTGTTATAGTACCTTCTATTGTTAGAAAATCATCTTTTAAATACCAAGAAAAGTCTGGTAAATTATCGATACCTCCAGCATTTGTAAAAGTATTAGAATTTTGCCACATATTAATTCTATTTAATGAAAAATTAAAGTTAAGAGGATTATTTGTATATAATATATTTGAATTTTTACTATATAGAATTAAACTTTTAGGATTATTTAAAATTAACTTTTGATTAGTACCTTTAAAATGAATATTATAATTGTCGCTAGGAGTATTATCATAAGTGTTAATTATATAAACATTAGCGCCATTATTAACTGTGAAATTTCCATATACATTCCACATAGGAATTCTTTGATGATTATTTTCTATAAAGTTTAAAGTTGCCCTTTCATCAATTAAAACATCAGTAGCTCCAGTAGTAGTATTGAAAGAAAAACCATTGGCGGTTACTAAATTAACTTCAGCATCATGAAGTATAGTAAAATTAAGTTTAAAAGTACCTCTCATAAATTCATTGTAAGTACTAGTTAAATTGACATGACTATTAGGAAGAAATTTTATGTATGGATTACCTGTATCATTTCGAAAATAAAATAAAGAATAATTTTTGGCATCACTTGAGATAATAGTATTTCCACCAATTTCAATATGATCTGCTTCGAATGATTCTTGGGCTTCTATATCAGATGTATCTTCAATTGTTATATTACAATCTATTACTCTTATAGTCCCATATGGATTAAATCCCATTTCTGTACCATTGAATTTAATATTATTATATTCAGTACAAACATTTTTATATGTTGTATAAACTGGAACATGTATAATTCCAAATGGGTTTACTGAAGAAACATCCATGTTTTTAAATATAATCCGTCTATTTGTAGGACTAGCAGTAATGACATCAGTATTTTCTACACTATTCATTCCTGTATATGTATATCTAGTATTTAAATAGGTTCCGTCAATAATAACTTTTTCTTTATTTTTACTGATAGTTATTCCAGAAGTAAGATTAATATTATTTCCAAAATAAATATAAGTATAATTATTATCTTCTTCTAAAACAGTTTTTAATTCATCACTTGTTGTAACTACAACAGTATTATTATTAAGTATTTGCATAATATCACCTTCTACGTAGTAATTTATGAAGCAACTTTACTATTGAATAATTAGTTTGCATTGGTTTTTTGAATTTTACATTGTCTTATAAAAAATATATAAAATTTCACTCGAAACGTGAGTCTTTTTATAATATTTAGGACTACTTTGAAATTTTTTTGTTCTGAACAAATATATTTCAAAGATTTTTATTGCTATTTCTAACTTTTTTAAACATTATCACGATTATCATCAAAACTATGACTATTCATATGAATTTTCTTCTTTATTATGTGGCTTTCTAAAATTAATTATTAAAAGTTCTAAAACTATATAATTAAAGTATTAAATAAAAATTGAGTATGGACTTATTTACCTTGTTTTAAATTAAAATAAGTGTTAAAATACTGACAGTATCTGAGGTGAGAATATGTTTGAATTAGTATCAAAATATAAACCAAGTGGATATCAACCAGAAGCTATTAAATAATTGGTAGAATATTATAAAAGAAACTAATTAGTATTTGATCATAATAAGACATAAGTAGGACAACTTTATTCAGAACTTAAAGAATTATTTCCAAGTAATTATTTTTTTTTTTTATTTTATACTATGATGTTAGAATAAGGCAGATACACGGATCATGTTGATGAATTTATATTAAAAATTGAACCAAAAACTTTAAAGATTATAATATTATTAATTTGTAGGGGGAAATATGAGATTAACGACTATTATTGAAGAATACTATAGCTTGTTTTGTAAAATGAATTATTTATCAATTTTATCTACTTGGGCGTTAGAAGATGATGAAAACATTCAATTTATAGTTGGAAAAATATTAATAAATGATAATTTTAAAAATATAGATATGGAAGAAATTTTAAAATACTTACATAGTTCAATTGATGACAATAACTTGAACCATGAAATGATAAGATACTTAAATAATTTAATAATATTTTCTGAAAAATATAATATTGATTCATTTGAAGAAATAGAAAATAGAATTCTAGAATTGTGGAATCAACATCATATTTACGATGAATCATTATTAAAATATATTATTAGAATAGATTCAGATAATTTATATAAAATATATATTGATATGGTAAGAGAAAATTTGATTAAGGATCCAAATATTCGTATTGGTACTTCGTCTGAACCATTGTTTACTATGCTTCCTAAAAAGCAAGAATTATTAATTTATAATTTGGGGGTTATTGCTAATCCATTAGTAGATTGGACCATATTAAAAAATGGAACAATTGCACTAGAATCTTTTATTTGTGAATATGAAACGAGTGAAAATGAGATGTTAAAGGAATACTATCATGATATAATAATGATTGCTATAAAAGGTAATATGTGCGTATTTAATAATAGATATTGTAAAAATCCAAAATATGGTTACTTTGAAAGCGAAACAGGATTATATTTATTATCATTATTTAATGATAAAAATATACAATGTTTACATAATAGACTAAGTGATGATAATTTTATAAAAGAAATAAAGGAGTACTTAGTGAGCGATGATGGATATAATCATCAATTGGAATTATATAAAGAACATAATCCTATAGGAGATAGCGGTTTAAATCAAATAAAATTATTAAGGAAGAATAAATAATTTAATAAAAAAATGATAATAGTAAGAACAAGGTATTTTGGTGATTGCCTTGTTTTATTGCATATAAAATGATAAAATACAAATAATTAAAAGGGAGGTTTATTATGTTTGAATTAGTATCAAAATATACACCAAGTGGAGACCAACCAGAAGCTATTAAAGAATTAGTAGAAGGTCTTAATAATAAGAAGAAAGAACAAGTTTTGTTAGGCGCAACAGGAACAGGAAAAACTTTTACAATTGCTAATGTTATAAAAGAAACTAATAAACCTACATTAGTACTTGCTCATAATAAAACACTTGCAGGACAACTTTATTCAGAACTTAAAGAATTATTTCCAAATAATCATGTCTGTTTTTTCATTTCATATTATAGAAATACCTTAAAAAACTTTTATTCGAACGTTTTTAGGTTTATTTAATTCCTCGCAAATACCATAAAAAGACTAAATAAAACTAGATAATAAAATGTAAATTTGTTGCCGAAATGCGTATCCATTCGTGTCCTTATTTTTTTTAATAAATGTATTATATAATTTATAAATTTTTAGGAGGTTCAAAATGAAAGAATATTTTTATAAAAAAGAATATAAATATATGTATTTGAGTACTATATCATATAGTTTTGCAAATACTTTGATAGGAACATTTGGAACGGTGATGTTATACAAAAATGGAATACCAATATGGCTTATACTATTAATATATGGATTAAGATTTGGACTAACAGGATTTACTACACCACTGTTTGTAACAATATCGTCAAAATTAGGGATAGCAAAATGTATCCTAATATCTAATATTTTTAGTATTATTTCTGCATATATGATGCTAGATGGAACAAATTTATACAAAAATATAATTATATTTATATTAGCAATGGGATTTATGGGACTTTCTAATCCATCAAATGATTCATTATCTAGTAAATATGTAAATACAGAACACAGGGGAAGATATAATAGTTTTATAAACATAAGTAAGATAATAGGAACTGCATTAGCAAGCTGCTTAGTTGCTTGGAGTGTAATAACAGAGAATAATATAATTTTATTCGCAATAATTACTATATTTTTTATATTGCAATATATATTTATTAAAAAAATAGATTATAAAGTAGAAATTAAAGCAAGTGCATTTAAAACAACTATGGAATATATCTTAAAAACTAAAAGTAGATATAAAACAATTTATGCTTTAACTACAAATCAAATAATAGAAAAACAATTTAAGCCACTTTACTTATATATTGTTTTAAAAAATTTTTCAGTATTTTCTTCAATAGTTATAGTATCGCTATTATTACAAATAGCTACTATAACATTGATTGGTAAATATTCTGATAAAAATTTATCAAAATCAAATAATTTAGTATCAATTATTAAGACTACAATAACGGGTATATATTTATTCTCTACAAATAAAGTAATGATATCTATAAATAATACATTAAGTGATAATTTTGCAAAGGTATACGAAACATCTATTCAGACGTCAATACAAAATATTATTAAAGATTCAAAAGAAGATAGTGACCTTTTATCAGCAGTAGGTCAAATGAGTTTATGTTTTACAGAAGTTGTTATATTTACTATACTTTCAATATTAAGTATCTTTATTAAAGATAAGATATTTTATATAATATTTATATTATCAATGATTTCAACTATTGGAATTAATTTTAATATACAAAAATCAAAATTGCAAAATAAAACCATTGGTTAACTAAATATGGAAATATGATATAACTATAATTACAAAAACATATAAAAATATAATGTTTTATCAGCTTGTAGAAATTTGTAGTCGAGATGTGTGTCCTATGCGTATCAACCAAAAATTTGACTTATTTAATCAGTTCTAGGACACGAATTTTTTATAGTTAAACACGAATTCTATGGTTGTTATGAGTTATAATAAGGAGGTCATTATGTTTGAATTAGTATCAAAATATAAACCAAGTGGTGATCAACCAGAAGCTATTAAAGAATTAGTAGAAGGTCTTAATAATAAGAAGAAAGAACAAGTTTTGTTAGGCGCAACAGGAACAGGAAAAACTTTTACAATTGCTAATGTTATAAAAGAAACTAATAAACCTACATTAGTACTTGCTCATAATAAAACACTTGCAGGACAACTTTATTCAGAACTTAAAGAATTATTTCCAAATAATCATGTCTGTTTTTTCATTTCATACTACGATTATTATCAACCGGAAGCTTATGTTCCATCTACTGATACATATATAGAAAAAGATTCGTCTATTAATGATGAAATAGATGAATTAAGACATGAGGCTACTAGTAATTTATTATCATATAATGATGTTATTGTAGTTGCATCTGTTTCATGTATATATGGTATTGGTGAAGTAGAAGAATATAAAAATAAAATGTTAACATTATCTGTTGGTGAAGAATTAGATAGAAATCAAGTATTAACTAAACTTGTTGATATGTTATATGAAAGAAATGATTTGGACTTTAAAAGAGGAACTTTTAGAGTAAGAGGCGATATTCTAGAAATTATTCCAGTTAATCAGAATAAAACAGGATATAGAATAGAATTTTTTGGTGATGAAATAGATAGAATTAGTGAAATAGATGTTTTAACTGGGGCAATTATTAATAATAAAAAAACTATTAGCCTATTCCCGGCTAGTCACTTTGTAGTTAGTGATGAAAAGCTAAAAGATGCTATTTTAAGAATAAGAGAAGAACTTGCTGAAAGATTAGAAGAATTAAAAGCTGATAATAAACTTTTAGCAGCAGAACGACTTGAACAAAGAACAAATTATGATATTGAAATGTTAGAAGAAACCGGATTTTGTTCTGGAATAGAAAATTACTCAGCTCCAATGGCTGGAAGAAAAAAAGGAGAAACTCCTACCACATTAATGGATTTCTTTCCTGATGATTATTTATTAGTAGTAGATGAATCCCATGTAACATTGCCTCAGGTTAGAGGAATGTATAATGGAGATAGAGCTAGAAAAATGAATTTAGTTGAATATGGATTTAGACTTCCAAGTGCTTTAGATAATAGACCTTTAAAATATGATGAATTTGAGAAGAAAATTAATCAAGTAATATATGTTTCTGCTACTCCTGGTGACTTGGAATTAGAACATACAGCTGGCAAATATGTAGAACAAATAATCAGACCTACAGGATTACTTGATCCAACTATAGATGTTCGAAAATCAGAAGGTCAAATAGATGATTTAGTTGGGGAAATAAATGAACGTATTAAGAAAAATGAAAGAGTACTTATAACAACTTTAACAATTAGGATGAGTGAGGAATTAACTAATTACCTAAAAGAATTGGATATTAAAGTCGCATACCTTCATTCAGAAATAAAATCTTTAGAGCGACTTCAAATCATCCATGACTTAAGAGCTGGTAAATATGACTGTCTAGTTGGAATAAATTTATTAAGAGAAGGTTTGGATATTCCAGAAGTATCCTTAATTGCTATTTTAGATGCTGATAAAGAAGGTTTCTTAAGAAGTAATAGAAGTTTGATTCAGACAATTGGTAGATGTGCAAGAAATGCAAATGGTCATGTCATAATGTATGCTGATAAAATAACTGATTCTATGAAAGAGGCGATTGAAGAAACTTCTCGTAGAAGAAGTATTCAGGAAAAATATAATAAAGAACATGGAATAATTCCTCAAACTATAAATAAACAAATCAGAGAAGTTGTTAGTAATGTAGATACAGAATCTAAGAAGTCTAATAAGAAATTATCTAAAAAAGAGCTTGAAAAGAATATGGAACTTATTGAACAAGAGATGAGAGAAGCAGCTAAGAATTTAGACTTTGAACGTGCTATGGAATTAAGAGATATTTTATTTGAAATGAGATCACAATGAAAAAATTAAAGAAAATATATATTGAAATTACGAATATTTGCAATTTAAACTGTTCTTTTTGTTCTAAAAATAGTCGTAAAAAAGAAAATATGACCTTAGAAGAATTCAAACAAATTCTAGAAAAAATTAAACATCGAACAGAATCTATATATTTGCATGTTACAGGAGAACCATTATTGCATCCGAATTTCGAGGAGATTTTATCTCTAATTGATAAATATAATATAAGGTTAAACATAACTACCAATGGGACTTTATTGAAAGATAAGATTTCATCACTAAACAATTGTAATTCTTTAGCAAAAATAAATATATCTTTACATAGTGAAAATCATGATAAAAATTATTATAATCAAGTATTTAACTCAGTATCAAAATTAGAAAACAAAGTTGTTATATATAGGTTGTGGATTCTTCAAAATAATAAATTAGATAAACAATCCACAGAAATAGTGGAAAAAATTAAAAACTATTATAATTTATCAACAGAAATTGTGGACAAACTAAAGACTGATAAAAACGTGAAGATAAATTCCACAATATATGTTGATAAAGATAATCTTTTCAAGTGGCCTGATAGCGAAAGTGATAGAAAAACAGATGGTTTTTGCCATGCTTTGAAAACACATATTGCAATACTTGTAGATGGAACAGTGGTTCCTTGCTGTTTGGATGCTAATAAAACTATTTCTTTAGGAAATATTTTTGAAGAAGAACTAGACACTATAATTAACAGGAAAAAATATCAAGATTTAAGAAAATCATTTCAAGATAGAAAACCATGTGAAGATTTATGCAGGTCATGTACTTTTAAAGAAAAGTTAGTAAATAAGTAATCTAAATAAATGTAGTTAAATCTACATTTTTTGTATATAAGGAAAGTGCGTTTTTTCTAAAAAAAACTATTGACGAACGTTAGTTTGATGTGTATAATAATAAGGCATAAACATCAAGGTGGTGGCAACATGTATAAAGCATATAAATTTAGATTATATCCTAATACTAATCAAAAGATTCTTATCAATAAGACATTTGGATGTGTAAAATTTGTTTATAATTATTTTTTAAATGAATGTAGAAAAAAAGGATATCAAAAATATTTTGATATGTGTAAAGCATTAAAAGAATTAGAAAATGAATATCCTTTTTTAAAAGAAGTTGATAGTTGTAGTTTAAGGTGCAGTATATTCAATTTAGAAGATAGTTACAAAAATTTCTTTGCTAAAAGAGACCAGTATCCAAAGTTTAAAAATAGGTATAGTAAACAAAGTTATAGAACAACATGTATTATAAGTAGTTATAAAGGTAAAAACTATAGTAATATAGAAATAGATTTAATTGATAAAAAAGTTAAACTACCAAAAATAGGATTAGTTAATATAAGAGGATATCGTAATTCAAGAGAAATAAAAGGAAAAATAATTAATGCAACAATAGAGAAAGAGGCAACTAATAAATACTATGTAAGTATAATAATAGAAGAAAAAAAATAGAAAGAGAAAAAGTGATTCCAAATAGTATAGTAGGAATAGATTTAGGAGTAAAGGACTTAGTAGTAACCTCAGATGGAGAAAAATTTGGAAATAAAAAGGAACTATTAAAAAGAGAAAAACAGTTAAAGAGATTACAAAGAAAATTAGCAAGACAAATAAGAAATAGTAATAATTACTTAAAAACAAAAGAAAAAATAGCTAGAATATATAGTAAAATAAAAAATAGTAGAAAACATAATATTATAGATATTGTAAATAAACTAGTTAGAGAACATGATATTATTGTAAGTGAGCATTTAAATGTCAAAAATATGAGTAGAAATCATCATCTGTCAAAATCTATATTAGATGCAAGTTTTAATAAGATATGTGAATATATAAAATGGAAAACAAAAATACAAGGAAAATATTATTATCAAGTAGATACATATTTTCCGAGTAGTAAGAAATGCAGTCATTGTGACAATATAACAATTAAAACGAATAACTTGAATGTTAGGAGCTGGATATGTGATAAATGTGGATGTGAAAATGATAGAGATATAAATGCAAGTATAAATATTATGTTTGAAGGATTAAAAAAATATTACTAAAACTAGAATAATAATATATAATAAAAATGAGTACGGTAGCGACTATCGGAATTTAAGCCTATGGAGAATAAAAGATATTTTATCAGTGAAGTAGGAAACTTAGGAGGCAACGACTAAGAAGAATGGAATTTATTTCATTCATTTGTTAAAAATGTTCTGATATAATAACAAACGGGAAGTGGTAATATGGATAAAATAGTAATAAAAGGTGCCAGAGAAAATAATTTAAAGAATATAAATATAGAATTACCTAAAAATAAAATGATTGTAATGACAGGTTTATCAGGTAGTGGAAAGAGTTCTTTGGCTTTTGATACAATTTATGCAGAAGGTCAAAGAAGGTATGTAGAAAGTTTATCTGCTTATGCTAGACAATTTTTGGGTGGAAGTGAAAAACCAGATGTTGATAGCATTGAAGGATTATCTCCTGCTATAAGTATTGATCAAAAAACAACAAGTAAAAATCCAAGATCAACTGTTGGAACGGTTACTGAAATATATGATTATTTAAGACTTTTGTTTGCACGTGTAGGTATAGCTTATTGCCCTAATCATAATATCCCAATAACTTCTCAAAGTATAGAAGAAATAACTAACAAGGTATTAGAGTATCCTCTTGGAACTAGACTTATTATCTATTCTCCAGTTGTTCATCATGAAAAAGGAACTCATAAAGATTTACTTGATGACTTAAGAAAAGAAGGATATATCAGAGTAAGAGTTAATCAACAAATGTATGATTTATCTGAAGAAATAGTTCTAGAAAAAAATAAGCAAGATGATATTGATGTGGTTATAGATAGAATTGTTTTAAAGGAAGACTCTAGATCTAGACTAAGTGAAGCAATTGAAGCAGCAACAAAACTCTCAAGTGGAAAAGTCGTTGTTGAAATATTGGGTGAGAATAAGAAAGAAATAGTTTTTTCTGAAAACTTTGCTTGTCCATATTGTGAATTTTCTTTACCTGAAATAGAACCTCGTATCTTTAGTTTTAATGCTCCATTTGGTGCTTGTTCAGATTGTAAAGGACTTGGTATAAAACTAAGAATAGATGAAGATTTAGTTATTCCAGATAAAAGTTTAAGTATTAATGAGGGTTGTATAAAAACACTTAGCGATGACCAAGAAGGAATTTATTATAAGAAACTTGAATGTGTATGTAAGCACTATAAAATAGATATGGATAAACCATTTAAAAAGCTTTCTAAGAAGGAAAGAGATATTGTTTTATATGGTTCTACAGATATAATTACTTTTAATTATAAGACTAAGAGTGGAAATATTATGAATAACAAAGATTTCTATGAAGGTATAATTAATAATTTGGAACGTAGATATATGGAAACAAGTAGTAGTTGGATAAGAGAATGGCTAGAACATTATATGATTGAACATACTTGTGAAACTTGTCATGGAGCAAGATTAAGAGATGATATTTTACAAATTAAAGTTGGTGGAAAAAACATTTATGAAGTAGTCTGTATGAGTATTAAAGATTTAATTGTTTTCTTTGATGATCTAAAATTATCAGAGGAAAAATTAAAAATAGCTGATCTTTTAATCAAAGAGATAAAATCTCGTCTTGATTTTTTGAAAAATGTTGGATTAGAATATCTAACTTTAGCCAGAAGTGCTGCTACATTATCAGGAGGAGAAGCTCAAAGAATTAGACTTGCTACTCAAATAGGTTCCAAATTAACAGGAGTTTTATATGTTTTAGATGAACCTAGTATTGGACTTCATCAACGAGATAATGAAAAACTAATTAAGTCCTTGCTAGAAATGCGCGATTTAGGTAATACACTAATTGTAGTAGAACATGATACTGATACGATGCTAGCTGCAGATGTGCTAGTAGATATTGGACCTGGTGCTGGTGATAATGGTGGAAAAGTTATGGCAATAGGGACTCCAGAAGAAGTAATGAAAAATGAAAATAGTATCACTGGAAAATACCTAAGCGGAAAGTTAAAAATAGATGTTCCTAAAGTAAGAAGAAAAGGCAATAAAAAATTCTTAACAATTGTAGGAGCAAAAGAAAACAACTTAAAAGATATAGATGTTAAAATACCGCTTGGAACTTTTACTTGTGTAACAGGAGTGTCTGGTTCAGGCAAATCGACTTTAATTAATGAAATTTTGTGTAAAGAATTATCTCGTAAAATCTATGGATCAAAGGTAGTTCCAGGTAAACATAAAAAAATAAATGGTATTGATAATATCGATAAAATTGTTGATATTTCACAATCTCCAATAGGAAGAACACCTAGAAGTAATCCAGCAACTTATACAGGAGTTTTTGATGATATTAGAACTCTTTTTACAACATTAAAAGAATCAAAAATGTTAGGATATGAAAAAAATAGATTCTCTTTCAATGTAAAAGGTGGAAGATGTGAAGCGTGTCGTGGAGACGGTGTTAAAAAAATAGAAATGCATTTCTTACCAGATGTATATGTAGATTGTGAAGTATGTCATGGCACTAGATACAATAGTGAAACGTTAAAGATAAAATACAAAGATAAGAATATTGCAGAAGTATTGGATATGAGAGTATCTGAAGCGCTAAAATTCTTTGAAAATGTACCAAAAATCAAATCAAAATTACAAGTTTTAGAAGATGTTGGTTTAGGTTATATTAAGCTTGGACAAAGTGCTCCAACATTATCTGGAGGAGAAGCAGAAAGAGTAAAACTTGCTAAAGAATTACAAAAGAAAGCAACAGGAAAAACACTATTTGTTCTAGATGAACCGACAACTGGACTACATACAGATGATATCAAAAGATTACTTGCAATTTTACAGAAAATAGTAGATAATGGTGATACGGTAGTAGTAATAGAACATAACTTAGATGTTATAAAAGTTGCTGACTATATAATTGATTTAGGACCTGAAGGTGGAGACGGTGGTGGAACTGTAGTAGCAGTTGGAACACCGGAAGAAGTTAGTAAAGTTAAAGAATCATACACCGGATATTTCTTGAATAGAATTCTTTAGAGGTGAAATTCATGCAATTGGTAATAAAAAACAGAATTAATAGATTGTTTGATTGGTTACTATATATGATAGGATATACCCTAGTATTTATACTAGTTAGTAATATGTTTAAATCAGTCTATATAGATACAAGTCATAGTTATATTTATTCAACAGCAGTAGTTTTAATTTTATATATTTTAAATAAAACAATAAAGCCTGTGTTAGTAACTTTAACAATACCAATAACAGGAATAACACTTGGTCTTTTTTATCCGTTTATTAATTTATTTATACTTAAGTTAGTAGATTGGATATTGGGATCTCATTTTCAACTAGAAAATATTTGGATTGCATTGTTAGTCGCAATATTATTATCAATAATAAATTTTGTAATGGAAGAGTTAGTAATAAAACCAATAATAAAGAGGGTAAATAAGAATGGAAAGAGTAGCGTTTGATTTAGGAATTATACAAGTGTATTGGTATTCAATATTCATATTTTTAGGAGCTTTAGCTGCCTGTGTTGTGATATATTTGGAAGCCAAAAAAAGAAAATTAAACGATGAATTTATTGTTAATTTGGCTTTTAATGCCATCATATTTGGTATTATAGGAGCAAGAATCTATTATGTTTTGTTCAATCTGGATTACTACATGCAAAATCCCATTGAGATATTAGAAATTTGGAATGGTGGATTAGCTATTCACGGAGGCTTAATTACTGGAGGCTTATTTACTGTTTACTATTGTAAAAAGAACAAAGTAGAAACATTAAAAGTATTTGATATTATTGTAGTTGGTCTTATATTAGGTCAGGCTATTGGAAGATGGGGAAATTTCTTTAACCAGGAAGCTTACGGTGCTATAACAACAGCAGCTAAGCTTAAAAGTATGGGAGTTCCAGATTTTGTTATTAACGGTATGTATATATTGGGAGATTATCGCCAACCAACTTTTTTCTATGAATCAATTTGGAATTTCTTTGGTTTTATTGCTTTATTAATTATTAGAAGATATCCTTACTTAAAAACTGGACAATTATCAGGCTTTTACTTAATATGGTATTCAGTCGCAAGATTTATAATAGAGAAAATGAGAACAGACAGTTTAATGCTTGGAAATTTTAAGATTGCACAAATAATGTCTATTGTTTTATTAATAATTGGTGTTATCTTATTTATATATTATAAACGTATTAAGAAAGTAGGACCATTTGATAAGCTTTATAATAAAAACGAAGAAAAACCAAAGGAAAAACAACCACTTTTTATAAAACAACAATATTAGAAAGAGACGACAACTTCAAAGTAAGAAAATTGTCGCCTTTTTTTGTCTTTTACTATATAATATTATTGGGTGAATGTTATGCACAAAAAAGTAGTTGTTTTAGGTGGAGGTACTGGTATTTCTTACCTATTACGTGGATTAAAAGATTTCCCTGTTGATATAACTGCAATTATAACAGTTTCTGATAATGGTAGTTCAACAGGAAAATTAAGAAAAGAATTCAATATCCCAGCAGTAGGTGATATTAGAAAAGTAATTACAAGTCTTTCTGGTATAGATGATCCAATCAAAAAAATGATGAGTTATCGTTTTTCAACATCTAGTGATTTAAACGGTCATGCCGTTGGAAATCTTATTTTAACATCTATGTTAGAAATAACTGGTTCATTAAAAGATTCAATTAATTGTTTGTCAAAACTTTTGGATGTAAAGCATAAGGTGCTACCAATATCAGAAGATTCTAATTTAATCTTAATGGGAGTTGAAGAAGATGGTACTATTGTTGAGGGGGAAGAACAAATAACAAAAGCACATCGTAAATTTGAAAGAATTTGTTATAAAGAAGAACCAAAGGTTTTACCAGAAGTAGTAGATGCTATAAAAGATGCTGATTTAATCATATTCAGTATGGGTAGCTTATTTACAAGTATTTTACCAAATATTATTTGTAAACAAGTAAAAGAGGCAATCAATGCTTCAAAAGCACCATTAATGTATTTATGTAATGCAGTTACTCAACCTGGCGAAACAGATAATTTCACAGTTAGTGATCATGTCAAAATGTTAAATAGTTATTTGGATAGAGATATAGATGTTGTTATTGCAAGCAATACTAAGATTTCTAAAGAAATGGCAAAAAAATATGAAACTGAAGAACAAAAAGAACCAGTAGAAATTGACTATGAGAATATTGAAAAAGTTGGTGTTGAATTAATCGAAGGTGATTTATTAACAATAGATGATAATACATTGAAACATGATAGTCTAAAACTAAGTTCTTTAATTTTTTCTTATTTGATGAGGGATTAATATGTCATATACAACTAAAATAAAGAATGAAATAGTAGAAATAGCTTTAGAAAAATCAGAAGCTTTAGCAGAACTTTCAGCGTATATCAGAAATAATGGTTCTATTTCAAATAATAAGTTAGTATTAACTACAGAAAATATTAATATTAAAAATAAATTAATTGATCTATTCGAAGAAATTTATGAGACAACCCCTAATATAGAAGTGAAAGATGGACTTAATTTTAATAAGAAGGACTTATATGTCATAAGTATTTCAAATAATTTAAATTTTATCTTGAAGGATTTGTGCTACTACGATGAAAATTCAAAATTTATGGATTCTCCTAAAGAATATTTGGTTGGTGCAAACGAAGAGATAAGAGCATATTTACGAGGCGTTTTTTTAGCGACAGGAAGTATTAATGACCCAAAAACTTCTAGATATCATATGGAAATTTTAATAACTAAACCAACAGAAGCTGTATTTGTTCAAAAACTTTTAAATATATTTGATTTAAATGCTAAGATTTTAACTAGAGATAAAGGCTACATGATATATATAAAAGAAGCAGAGAAAATAAGTGATTTTCTAAAAATAGTAGGAGCAAGTAAAGCAGTATTATATTTTGAAGATGTAAGAATTTATCATGAGGCAAAAAATCATACAAATAGATTAAACAATTGTGAACAAGCAAATACAGATAAAGTAATAGAGGCAGCTGCTATTCAACTAAAAAATATTGAAATATTAGAAGAAAACTTAGCTGTCGAACTTTTAGATGATAAAACAAAAGAAGCTCTAGAATATCGTAAGAAATATCCAGAAGCTTCTCTGAAAGAATTAAGTGAAATAATTTCACTTGAAACAAACAATAAAATTACAAAGTCGGGACTAAATCACCGTTTTAGAAAGATAAATGAACTTGCTTTAAGATTAAAAGGGGAAAAGTAGAATAAAAAGACAATAATATTATAGAAGGAAAGTAATTCCTTCTATTTTTTGTTTTGGATAAAGGAAAGGATGTGATAAAATGTCTGAAACAATAAGCAAATTTTATACTTGTAGAAATGATCGAGCCTTTAAGGAAGTGTTCATGAAAGAAGAAAGTAAAGATATTCTAACTAAATTATTAGAATCAATTCTAGATGTAAAGATAGAAGATATTGAGTTTTTAAATCTAGAAAGAAATGTTGATAATATTCATGTTAGAAGAAAACACTTTGATTTATTTTTAAAAACTAATATAGGAAAGATTCAAGTAGAAGTAAATGCAGAAAAACCGAATTATCTTCATCCAAGAAATGCCTCATTCATCTTTGATACTTATTCCCATGAAGTAAAAAAAGGCGATGAGTATAATGAAGATACCTTAGTAATTCAAATTAACTTAAGTTATTCTTTAAGTATAGAAGAGTTAGTAAGAATCTATAAAGTAAGAGATGAAGAAGGAAATGAATATATCAAAAATTTAATAATATATGATATAAATATGGATAAAATAAAAGATATATGGTATTCTAAATCTAGAAATGAGATAGAAAAATATAAATACTTAATAATGTTAGACTTAAATCAAGAAGAATTAAAAACTTTAGAAGAACTATCTCAAGATAGGAGTGTTGATAAGTATATGAAAACATTAGAAGAAGTAAATCAAGATCCAGAATTTAGAGAATTTATGAGTGCAGAAGAAGATAACCGAAAAATAGAGAATTCCTTAAGAAGAGAAGCTATAGAGCAGGGTTTAGAACAAGGCTCAACAGAAAAAGCTATTGAAATAGCAAGGAATCTTTTGCAAAATAAAGTAGATATATCTATTATTTCGCAGTCTACAGGAATATCAAAAGAAGATTTAGAAAAATTAAAATAATTATTCAAAAAAAGACAAACTTATTATTGCTTGTCTTTTTTTAGTTTCTCTAAAAATTCATCTATTAACTTATTTGTTAGAGTCTGATATGCAAGATATGAATAATGTTCTGCATTAGGATAAATTACTAATTTAGAATTTTCTATATTTTTAGCTATGTAATATCCATCTTTTAAAGGTGTATCCTTATCCTTTTCTCCCCATATTATTAAAGTCTTAGTATCAATTTCTTTATAAAAATATTTTAAATCCTCATTAACAATATTCTTAAATGTTTCACACATATTAGAATCTAATACTTTATAATCGCTTGAAGCAAAAAGTTTAAATAGTTTTTTGAAATAAATATTTCTTTTTCTCTTAGGTAGTAAGTATCTTCCCAATTTTAGTATCTTATAAATAGTTTGCTTTAATCTTTTATAAATTCCCTTTTTAGGTTTAATACCTGCGATATCTATAAGAATAAGACCATCTACATCATCCTTATAATATCCAGCAAGAAGTGTTGCGATACGTCCTCCAAATGAATGAGCAATAATTATAGGATTTTTAATATTTTCTTCTTCAATAAAATCTCTTATGATATTAGTATAATCATAAATTGTTAAATCATGTTCTGGAAATATACTTCTACCAAAACCAGGATAGTCAAAAATATAGATTGTATTTTCTTCTTCTAAATGTCTGATCATAAAATCAAATGTTTTTCTAGTATCTCCCCAACCAGGTAAGATTATAATAGTTCTTTTACCAGTTCCATACTTTTTATAATATAGTGAGTAAGTATCTTTATTAAAATACATCATATATCACCTATAGTAATCTATGAAATAAAAAAAATATGGTTCTTTCTTTTCTTATTTGCTATATTTTAGTATAATAAATAAAGAAAGTATAAAAAAGTTAGTAGGGATTTAGATGAAATTTCAATATAATGATAAAGAATATGATGTTAATATTTGTAAGAAAAGAACTAATAAAAATACATATATTAGAGTTAAAAATGATTTAACTATTCAAGTTACAACCAATACTTTTACAAGTGATAGAGAGATACTTAAATTAATTAATGATAACTCTTCATCAATTATTAGGATGATTAATAGTCAGTTAAAAAAGAAAGAATCTAATGAAGGTTTTTTCTATTTAGGAAAAAAATATGATCCTGTTTATGTAGAGTATTGTGATATTTCATTTGGAGAAGAAAAAGTTTTTCTAAATAAAAATCTAGATATTGATAAATGGTATAAAAAACAAGCCAAAGATATATTTAAAAATCACTTAGATTTAAACTATAATAACTTTAGTAGAAACATCCCTTATCCATCTTTAAGAATTAGAAAGATGACTACTAGGTGGGGTGTATGTAATGTTAAAGATAAAAGTGTTACTTTGAATTTAGAATTAATGAAAAGAGATTTAAAATATTTAGATTATGTTATTATTCATGAACTTTCACATTTGATAGAAGCAAATCACTCTGATAAGTTTTGGAAGATAGTAGAAGAAAATTGTCCTGATTATAAAAAAATTAGAAAAGAAATGAAATATTTTTAGAGGTGATAGTATGTTAATTACAAGTATAAATAATCAAACTATTAAAGAACTTGATAAATTAAAACAGAAAAAATATCGTGATTTGGAACAAAAATTTTTAATAGAAGGTGAGCACTTAGTAGAAGAAGCTGAAAAGAGTGGGGTTTTAGAAAAAATTATTTTATTAGAAAATAGTGAATATCCTTCTAAACTAGAAAAAATTTATGTATCAAAAAACGTTATGAAAAAACTTTCTTCTTTGGATACTCCTCCTAATATAATTGGGGTTTGTAAAATGCTTTCTAAGAAGGAACTAGGCAAAAAGGTTTTACTCCTTGATGATATTCAAGATCCTGGTAACTTAGGAACGATAATTAGAAGTAGTGTAGCTTTTAATGTTGATAGTATTGTTATGTCTTTAAATACTGTTGATTTATATAATCCTAAAGTTATTAGAAGTACACAAGGAATGATATTTAAAATTAACCTTATAAAAGATGATTTAGAACGAGTTATTGAAAAGTTAAAGAATGAAAATATTCCTATATACACTACTAATGTTAATGGTGGAGAAAATATTAAAAATATAAATTCTACTGATTCTTATGGACTTATTATGGGAAATGAAGGTAATGGTGTTAAGGATGAAATTAGCGCTTTAGCAGATAGAAAAATTTATATTCCAATGAATAGTAAAGTAGAAAGTTTGAATGTTTCAGTAGCCACAAGTATTTTATTATATGAACTAGGTGATAAAAATGAATAAAGTATATATTGGAAAAATAGTTAATACACATGGTATTAAGGGTGAGATTAGAATATTAAGTGATTTTTTATATAAAGATAAAGCTTTTAAAGTAGGTACTAATATTATTATTGATGAAGTTACATATAAGATTACTTCATACAGAAAGCATAAGCAATTTGATATGGTAACTTTAGATGGATTTAATGATATAAATCAGGTGTTATTTCTAATGAAAAAGAAAGTATATAAAAAAAGAAATGAACTGAAACTTAATTCTTCTGAGATATTAGACGAAGATTTGATTAAGTATAAGGTGTTTGATGAAAATGAAAATAATGGTATAATAGAAGAAATTTTTTATGCAAGTCCTACTAATAAGATTTTAAGAGTTAAATTTCAAAAAGAAGTATTAATACCATATAATTCACCTATGATTAAAAAAATTGATACTAACAATAAAACTATAGAAGTAGAATTAATTGAAGGAATGATATAGATGAAAATAGATATTTTAACTTTATTTCCAAATATGTTTGATAATGTTTTTGATGAATCAATCATTAAAAGGGCAAAATCTTCATCTAAGGTAAGTATTAATGTTCATAATTTTAGAGATTATTCTCTTGATTCTCATAAAAAAGTTGATGATACTCCTTATGGTGGAGGCTGTGGAATGGTTATAATGGCTCAACCAATATATGATTGTGTCGAAAGCCTAAGAACAAAAGATTCTAAAGTAATAATTTTAACTCCATCTGGAACTCCATATAAACAGAAAATAGCCTATGATCTATCAAAAGAGAAACATTTAATAATTATTTGTGGTCATTATGAAGGATTTGATGAGCGAATTATGGCACTTGCTGATATACAGTTAAGTATTGGAGATTATGTTTTAACAGGTGGAGAAATACCTGCTATGGTGCTTGTTGACTCTATTACAAGACTTTTACCTGGTGTTATTAAAGAAGAAAGTCACTTAGAAGATTCTTTTAACGAAGAAAAATTACTAGACTATCCAACTTATACAAAACCTCAAAACTTTAGAGGAATGGAAGTACCTGAGGTATTAACATCAGGAGACCATAAGAAAATAGCTGAATATCGTTATCAAGAAAGTTTAAGAAGAACAAGAGAAAAAAGACCGGATTTATTAGAAAAGTAGGTGAATATGATGTATTTTCTAAATAGAAAAAAGATGAAAGATATAGTAGATGATTTATATTTGTCAGGAGTATTGTTTGGAATAGAAAACAGAAGTTATAAGATAGGTACAGTAGTTATTAAAAACTTAGAAATTTATGATAAAAAATTAGCTCATCCAATCGCTATTATGCAAGTAAAGAAAAAATATGAAAAGCTTATGAAGATACTACCTGATTTACTAATAAGTGATGATGATAGTGGAGAAAGTATTAGACATGCTTTAAATGAAATAGAAAGATTTAGACAAATAATCAAAAATAAATATCGTGAATATTTAAAAGAAAAAGATTTAAAATTAATGTCTAGTCAGTTGAAAGTGCTTCAACGTGAGGCAAAAGCAAAATATTTAGAAATACAAAATAGCTATAGTTATGCCTCTTTTAAAGGCAGTAGTAAATAAAGTGTAAATAAAGCTTACTTTCATCTATTTTTTTCTTGTAAGAATGAAATTTTTGATATAATCAAGAAAAGAAAGAGGTGCGTTATGGAAGAAAAGAAGAAGAGTGGGAAAGGAAAAACAGTATTTATAGTATTTTTAATTTTAGTAATTATTGGTCTTTCTGCTTATATTTGTTATGATAAGTTTCTAATAGGTGAAAAGAAGTGTGAAATTACAAAAGCTGATGATAGTGAAGAAGAAAATGTTGAAATATTAGACATTTATTCTAAAGAAGTACAGAATCTATATAATGAAACTCATCCATTTGGATGCTTAACTGGATTTGATAACTTGTATTATAAAGGTGCTGTTACATATTCTAATTTAAAGAACTATGCATTCTATATGGGTGTTAGAATGCTTGAAGAAGAAAAAAATTCTAATACATTGGATAGTTTTACTTATGATGAAGTTAATGCTAAGGCAAAAACTATTTTTGGAAAAGATTTTATTTTAGAAGATAAAGAATACAGCTTATGTCCATATAAATATGATAGTCAAACCAAGACATATACATTTGATAAAGATGGTGGATGTGGATGTACAACTGGTCCAGAAGGTCCAATTGAAAATTTATATAAGGCTGTAAAGAAAGATAATACTATTGAAATATATGAAGCAGTTATTTATAGCAAGGCCGATGAAGAAGGAAATATTATGGGATACTATAAGGATGCTTTATATAATCAAAAAATAAATGATGCTTGTTATGATGAAAAATTCTCATCTAAAGCCTGTATTGATGGTAGTACTAAGTACAAATATATTTTTGAAAAAGAAAAAGATAATTACATTTTGAAAAATGTTTATAAAGATACTGAATAATTTTTAGATAATTCGTACTATACGAGTTATCTTTTTTTTGGTATAATCTATTTAGAATAGAGGGATAGATTATGAAATATTTAACAAAAGAAGAGAATTTAAAACTACATAAGTATTTTAATGCTTTAAATTATTTATCAGTTGGACAACTATATTTACTTGATAATCCACTTTTAAAAAGAAAATTAAGTATTAATGATATAAAGCCTAATGTTGTTGGTCACTGGGGAACAGCTCCAGGTCAAAACTTTCTTTATATGCATCTTAACAGAATGATTAAAAAATATGATTTAGATATGATTTATATATCTGGTCCAGGTCATGGTGGAGAAGCTATGATTGCGAATAACTACTTAGAAGGTGTTTATACTAAATTTTATAAAGATATTACTATGGATGAAGCTGGAATGAAAAAATTATTTAAGCAATTTTCTTTTCCAGGTGGGGTATCATCTCATGTTGCTCCAGAAACACCTGGTTCTATTCATGAAGGTGGAGAATTAGGATATAGTCTTGCTCATGCAACAGGGGCAGTTTTAGATAATCCTAATTTAATCGCAGCTTGTTGTGTAGGTGATGGAGAAGCAGAAACAGGACCACTTGCTACTTCTTGGAACTTTAATAAATTTTTAAATCCAAAGACAGATGGAATAGTACTACCAATTCTTCATCGTAATGGTTATAAGATTGCAAACCCTACTGTTTTTGGTAGAATGACTAAATTTGAAATGGAAGAATTTTTCTCAGGACTTGGTTTTAAACCATACTTTGTAACTGGTTCAGATATTACTAAAATGAATGATGATATGGCTCGTACTCTTGAAAAAGTTATTAAAAATATTAAACAATTAAAAGATGGAGTTACTTCTAAATGGCCAGTTATTATTTTAACTACTCCAAAGGGTTGGACTGGTCCTAAAATAGTTGAAGAAAAACAAATAGAAGGCAGTTTTAGAGCTCATCAAATTCCAATTACAATATCTAATTCTAAATTAGAAGGATTAACTTTAGTTGAAAAATGGCTTAAGAGTTATCATCCAGAAGAGTTATTTGATGAGAATGGAAAACTAATTAAAGAATTACGTGACTTAAATCCAAAACTTGAAAAGTGTATGGGAATGAGTAAATATGCTAATGGGGGATTATTATTAAAAGATTTAATTACTCCTAATTGGGAAGATTATGCACTTGATATAAAAATTCCAGGTGAAAAAGATTTCCAAGATACAATTCAATTAGGTGCTTATGTTAGAGATTTATTTACTTTAAATGCTAAGAATAAGAATTTTAGAATTTTTGGGCCAGACGAGGCTTTATCTAATAGATTTAATCATATTTTTGAGGTTGAAAACAAAACCTGGGATAGTAAAATCCTAAAGAGTGATGAATATTTATCACCAACTGGTAGAGTAATGGATTCATACTTATCAGAACATTTTTGTGAAGGATTGCTTGAAGGATATTTACTTACAGGTAGATATGGTTTTATTCATAGTTATGAAGCATTTATTAGAATAATTGATTCTATGGCTAGTCAACACGCTAAATGGTTAAAAGTAACAAAACAAATTTCTTGGCGTGAAGAAATTGCCTCTCTTAATTTTATGCTTGTGTCACATGTTTTCCAACAAGATCATAATGGCTATACTCACCAAGATCCAGGATTTCTAAATCACTTGGTTACTAAAAAAGCTGATATTGTTAGAATGTATTTACCACCTGATACAAATTGTTTATTATCATGTTTTGATCATTGTATTAAAACAAAGAATCATATTAATGTAATCATTGCATCAAAGCATCCTAGACCTCAATGGTTAAATAAGGAAGAGGCTAAAATTCATTGTAAAAAAGGTATTGGCATTTGGGATTTTGCAAGCGATAAAGGAGAAGTCGATATTGTCTTTGCTTGTGCAGGGGAAACTCCAACTTTAGAAGCACTTGCTGCTGTTGATATATTAAAAACATCTATTAAAGATTTAAAAGTTCGTGTTATTAATGTTGTTGATTTAATGAGACTTGTTTCACCTAGTGAACATCCGCACGGATTAAGTGATGAAGAATATGATAGGCTATTTACTAAGGATAAGCCAATAATCTTTAACTTCCATGGTTATCCATCATTAATTCATCAATTAACATATAAAAGACATAATAGAAATATGCATGTTCATGGATATAAGGAAGAGGGAACTATTACAACAGCATTTGATATTAGAGTTCAAAATGAAATAGATAGATTCCATTTAGTAATTTCTGCAATTAAAGAAATGCCTAAATATGAAAAAAGTGCACAAGTCTTAGTTGATTGGTGTAATGATATGTTAGATAAACATAAAAAATATATTTATGAATATGGTGAAGATATGCCATATATAAGAGAATGGAAATTTAAAAAATAAAAGAATCTGATTAATTTCAGATTTTTTGTTTGAAGTTATCATATTGCAAAAAGACTAAAGTTATGGTATAATATGATCCAATTCAAAGGGGAATTGGTTTATGAATGAAGATTTAAAAGTAATAAAGAAAAAATATGGTGAAAACATGATGAAGTTGTGCAGAGAATACTTTCCTTCGTTATTGGAACAGGAGGGGTTATTGTCACAACTAATGCTTGAGCATTTTGTGCCTTCTCATGAACTATATGATGATATTGTAAATAATGGTTTAGATACTGATTTTAAAAATTATATGTATGATATTGCAGATATGCTCATTAAAGAAGAAAAAATTAATAATAGTACTGTTAAAACACCAAAAGAGTTATTAGATGAAGTAGGATATGATTTATATGAATGTCATGATGAAGAGGAGATTCAATCTTTTAAAAAATATTACAAAGACGATGAAAAATTATGTACATTTAGAGGTAATCGTTTGAATAGATGTCATGTCTTTTTTGCAGTAAAAAAGAATGTTAATGAGATTAAAAGAAAAGATTTTGATAAACCTCAAAGACAAGACTTATACGGAACCTCAGTGATTAGTATTCAGTTTACAAGAGATGAAGCACATACACTATCCATAAAAAATAGATATAACCATACAGTATCCAATCCTGACTCAACTTTTTCCAATAATCTAGATAATATTATTCCAGGTCTTACTGAAAGCTTTGAAAAGTATTATGGAATGGTCCAAAAACATAAGAATCAGGGATTTGAAATGCCAAATTATGTATGTGTAAATGGAAAATATTATAAATATAATTATGAAATAAATAACATCTATTACTGTACTGGTAATATAATAATAGATAATTTTGAAATAAAAGAATTAGCTAAAGAAAAATATATAGTATTTGATTATTTTATTTTAGATTTAGTAAATAAAAAAATAAGTTTATACGATGAAAAAGTAGATGATCCTTTTATAAATGATTTTAATAATATTGATACTATAGAGATAAAAAGACAAGATAATGAAAAAATAATTATTATAAAAAACAGTAATGACGATATAGTTATTAAACTAGATAACGATAATAAAATTATTTGTTATAATAATAATAGTATAGAAGAATTAGGCAAACAATTCTTATATTATAATAATTCTATATTAGAAATATATCTTCCTAAGGTTAAAACGATAGGTTTTGCTGTACTTTCGTTTAATAGGAAACTAAAAAAACTGTCTCTTCCTGAAGCGAAAACAATAGACACTTTTTTCTTGGATTCCAATGAAGATATGGAAGAACTATATCTACCTAAGGTTAAAACTATAGGAGATTGTGTATTCTCATATAATAAAAAACTAAAAAAACTGTCTCTTCCTGCAGCAGAAACAATAGGCGATAGTTTCTTGAGATCCAATCAAGATATAGAAGAACTATATATGCCTAAGGTTAGAACTGTAGGGCATTGTGTACTTTCTTCTAATATGAAACTAAAAAAGTTGTCTCTACCTGAAGTAGAAACAATAGGTAATTGTTTCTTGGAAGATAACGAAAATATAAAAGAACTATTTCTACCCAAGGTTAAAACGATAGGAGAATCTTTTCTTTCTTCTAATAAAAAACTGGCAGACTTGTTATTATCTGAAGTAGCAACAACGGATGATGGTCCTTCACTTAACTCTAGTTCAAATGCAAAAAGCAAAGTACTAGTAAAGAAATAGTGTGCCTATAAATTTAAATCTGATTATTAGATTGTAAGAAGATAATATGGTTCGATTCAAAAGGGAATTTGGTTATGAATGAAGATTTAAAAATAATAAAGAAAAAATATGGTGAAAACATGATGAAGTTGTGTAGAGAACTCTTTCCCTCGTTATTGGAACAGGAGGGGTTATTGCCGCAACTAATGCTTGAACATTTTGTTCCTTCTCATGACTTATATGATGATATTGTAGATTGTGGTTTAAATACAGCTTTTAAAAATTATATTTATAATATTGCATATCCAGAAAAAGAAAAAGTTGAGAATAGTATTGTTAAAACACCAAAAGAGTTATTAGATGAAGCAGGATATGATTTATATGAATGTCATAGTGAAGAAGAAATTCAGGCCTTTAGAAAATATTACAAAAATAATGAAGCATTATGTACATTTAGGGGCAATCGCTTAGATAGATGTCATGTATTTTTTGCAGTAAAAAAGAATGTTAATGAGATTAAAAGAAAAGATTTTGATAAACCTCAAAGACAAGACTTATACGGAACCTCAGTGATTAGTATTCAGTTTACAAGAGATGAAGCACATACACTATCCATAAAAAATAGATATAACCATACAGTATCCAATCCTGACTCAACTTTTTCCAATAATCTAGATAATATTATTCCAGGTCTTACTGAAAGCTTTGAAAAGTATTATGGAATGGTCCAAAAACATAAGAATCAGGGATTTGAAATGCCAAATTATGTATGTGTAAATGGAAAATATTATAAATATAATTATGAAATAAATAACATCTATTACTGTACTGGTAATATAATAATAGATAATTTTGAAATAAAAGAATTAGCTAAAGAAAAATATATAGTATTTGATTATTTTATTTTAGATTTAGTAAATAAAAAAATAAGTTTATACGATGAAAAAGTAGATGATCCTTTTATAAATGATTTTAATAATATTAATACTATAGAGATAAAAAGACAAGATAATGAAAAAATAATTTTTATAAAAAGCAATAATAATGATATAATTATTAAACTAGATAATGGTAATAAAATTATTGGTTATATTAATAATAATATAGTAAAAATAGGTACAAATTTTTTGTCTTTTAATACATCTATAGAACTATTTCTTTCTAAGGCTAAAACTATAGGAAATTATGTACTCTCATCTAATAGGAAGCTAAAAAAACTATATTTGCCTGAAGAAGAAACAATAGGCCATAATTTTTTACATAGCCAAAGTTTAATATCAAAAATTAAACTTTATTTACAACAAAAATATTTTATAAAAAATGAGTTAGAATCTAATTCAGAACAAGTAAATTCTTTCTTGCATGATATTGGTATACTTTCATATAAAGACGATAATACTGATTTTAATACATCTAATAATCAAAAAAACAAAACAATGGTAAAGAAATAATTACTAAATATAGTCGATTAATTTATTTAGAACTTTAAAATCTGATTAATTTCAGATTTTTTTGTTTGAAGTTATTGAATATTAGTCAATGATGTGAAACATAATTTTTTATAAATGACTTGGTCGTA
>JAUNMG010000061.1 GCA_030531905.1 bacterium
CAGTGTAAAATTATTATACTTTAAAATTCCTCTCTATGACGCTAAAGATTTACGTATTTCAGAGTTTGATGTCAAAAACTTAATCAAAATAGGTATAAATATCAATTGAATTATCATTCCAGGAACTGCTGTTGTAACTGCTGTTACAATATACATTATAGGATTTATATCTGGTGCAAATGTAAGTGATGCTAGAAAAGCTCCAAATAATGCAAAAACTCGTCCTACAATCATTACTGAAATAAGTGATACATAGATTTTATTTGTTTTTGAAAATACAATTCCAGAAATAAGACCATAACCACAAAGTTCTAAAACCATTATAGGCATAGTTGGTAAAACTGGTGGCATTCCAGTTAAAAGCCCACTTAATATTGGTGTTATAATTCCAACAATAGCACCACAAATTGGTCCAAGTAAAAATCCAGATATTAATACAGGTATATGCATTGGTAAAAATATAGGTCCACCCATATTAAATACATGAAAACACATAGGCAGTATAATGCCAAAGGCTATAAATAATCCTGATAAAATTAATTGTTTTGTTCCTATAGTTTTTTGATTCATAAATATTTCCCCCTTAATATTTTTAATTTATTTTGTTAGAACTATGTAATAAATACTGTCATCTTCAAACGCTTTTTCTACTTTCAAGCCAGCATCTTCAAATATTTTCTTTTGTTCATTTACATCAATAAGTCGAGACTCACTCACTCTTTTATCTGTATTTTTATGCATATTATTTAAATATTCTCTACTATCAGAATGTGCTATAATAAGCTTTCCACAGTCTAATAAGTTTTTCTGTACCAATTTTTTTATCGTATTTGTCTTATTTTCTAGATGTGGAAACATAGAATAAAGTACTATTTTATTGAATTTTTCATCTAAATTTTCAGTTTCTACATTTAATAAAGTAAATTCTACATTATTTATATCGTTGAATTTTTTTCTTGCTATATCCAGCATATTACATGATATGTCTACAGCTTTCACACTTCCTTTTGGGCTTAATTTAGCCAAAAATGGAATTAGTACACCTGTGCCAGTTCCTACATCTAAAATATAATCATCTTCTTTTATATCAAGTTTTGATAAAAGATAATTTATCTTTTTTTCATCAACTTTAATAATATTGTCCCAATCCTTTGCAATAGAATTAAAAAAGTTTACTTGATTCATAATCAAACCTCCATATATAAAAAAGCCCATGAAAAAGTATTTTTACATACTATCCTTCATGGACTAATTTTTTCATTATTTATTTAATTTAATATTAAAATCTCTCTTTTGGCAGGATAATGGCAATTCCAAATCGCAATCCTCCATTAACTCTTTATCTAGTAATATATTTTTAGTATCCCCATCGGCAACTATTTGCCCGTTTTTCAAAACTATAGTTCTATCACAGGTATCTAATATCATATCCAAATCATGACTAGCTATTATTTTAGTGTAATCAAAACTATTTAAAAGATTGATTAACTTTCTTCTTGCTTTTGGGTCTAATGCAGATGTTGGCTCATCCATTATAAGTATTGATGGTTCCATAGATATCGCTGTTGCAATAGCCGCTAAGTTTTTTTGTCCACCTGACAATCTGTACGGAGCCCTATTTTTTAATTCTAGTATACCGACCTTTTCTAAAGACTCTGTAACTCTTTTATCAACTTCTTGTTTACTTAGTTTGTAATTTTTGGGTCCAAAGGCAACATCTTCATATATACTCGTTGTAAAAAGTTGAT
>JAUNMG010000062.1 GCA_030531905.1 bacterium
GGAAGATGTCCCGGTGGAATTATATAAGGAATTTATGGGCGATTTGTCTGAAGAAATTGAACGTGAAAATAAGATCATCAATGATCTTTTATCTCTCGTAAAGATGGATAAGACAGCAGACACTATGAATATTTCCTCTGTAAATATTAATGGGCTGGTGGAACGAATCTTAAAACAACTTCGCCCAATTGCGGCAAAGCGTAATATTGAAGTTGTATTCGAAAGCTTCAGACCGGTGACGGCTGAGGTAGATGAAGTGAAATTGTCACTGGCTATTACCAATCTGGTGGAAAATGCGATCAAATATAATCAGGAAAATGGCTGGGTTCATGTTGCGCTGAATGCAGATCACAAGCTGTTTTATATTGAAGTAGCAGACTCTGGAATTGGAATTGCGCCGGAAGAGACAGATCATATTTTTGAGAGATTTTATAAAGGTAAAAATTCTTCAAGTGAAAGTGTAGGAATTGGCTTAGCTCTTGCTAAATCTATAATTGAAAGTAATAATGGATATGTGAGTGTTGAGTCTGAAGTAAATGAAGGAACAGTTTTTGCGATAAAGTATTTTAAATAAAAAAGAGGGGGACCTAAAATAGGCCCCCTTGGATTGTTTAACTAACTATCATAAGATTTTTACCACTAGATGTAATTTTAAATGCAAAGACAGCTCTTTGAGATTGTATGAATTCAATTATTGATAATATAATAGGTAAGTATTGACTTGAGGCACAAATAATTAAATTTGAATCGTTCCAATATCCAGACATTCCAATTTTTTTTGCAACTGATAACATGTGCTGAGAAATATTTGTAGAACCATATTTTAAAATAATAATGTCATCTTGAATATCTAATAACAGTTCATTAGGTAGTCTGTGAATGATACAACTTGATTCTGCTCCAAAGGCTTTTTTTAGTGGTTCTATTCCAATTTGCTGTTTACTACAGGAAGAACAAGATAATTGAATACCTGTGACTCTTTTCCGAAGTTGTTCTCTGGTAGGTAAACAAGAAGGAAACTTGGGATCATTTGAAAATAAAATGATATCTTTTTCATCCAAACGAATCCATATCTTATCAGATAAATGTGTAAAATCCATAAAAATCCTCCCAAAATTATTTTTTTTGTTTTTCCAAAGGTAGTATAATTGAGGAACATCAAAGTAGATTAGTATTATTGTATGATATTGTTTATAATATTATGACAAGATAGAAAATTTATAAACTTATTATTGATTTAAAATAAGAGTTAAGGTAAAATATATTTTGTAATATAGATTTAAAGAGAGAGTAGAAATTTAATAGATAAGATTAAATTTTGAGAAAGGAACATAAGAAAATATGAAAGAAAAGGGAATCTTGCTTCCAATATACTCACTTCCAAGTAAATATGGAATTGGGGACTTTGGATATGAAGCATATGAATTTATAGATATATTAAGTGAGAATAATATAAAATATTGGGAGATATTACCAATAAACCAATGTAATAAACATCCATATTCTCCAATAAGTTATTATGCGTTAGAAGAGGATTATATTTCTTTAGATAAACTAAAAGAACAGGGGTTAATACGAGATGCAGAGAAAAGAGAAAATAAAGACAGGGTAATATATGATAATTTTAAGGAAAAATATTATAAAGAAGCATTTAATAATTTTGAGGAAAATAAAGAATATAAAGAGTTTATACAATTACAAGAAATTAATCAATATGCTGAATTTATAAGTGAAAAGACAGAGG
>JAUNMG010000036.1 GCA_030531905.1 bacterium
CGACCAAGTCATTTATAAAAAATTATGTTTCACATCATTGACTAATATTCATTTTTGATTATTTAGTTATTTGTCCATACACTATTTAATTAAAAGAATAAAGTAAAAAGAAGGAGGAATATATGTATAACTATAATAGATATATGGGAAATGATTATTTTAGAGATACTACACCTGGTATGCTAAACAATAATCAAACATTTAATAATAACAAATTAAATCTTTATACTCCAGAAGAGGGGTATAATAAGGGAAATCTTTTCTCTGATTTATATGTTAGTTATAAGAACTATCAACCTGTAAAGTTACAACCTGCTAATGAACAAGGAGCTTTACTTTTAGAATTATCACAATATGCTTTTGCTGCTCATGAATTAAATCTTTATCTAGACCTTCATCCAGAAGATGATACAATGTTGACATTATTTAATGATTATAGATCAAGAGCAGATAAATTAGCACAAGAATATGAATCTAAATATGGACCACTTACTGTTTCAAGTGATGTGATGACATCAGGTTTCTTGTGGGAGCAAGAAAGTTTTCCATGGGAAGGAGGAAATAACTAATGTGGGCTTATCAAAAAAGATTACAATATCCAATTAATATAAAGAAAAAAGATTTACAAATGGCTAAATATTTAGTAACACAATATGGAGGTCCAAACGGTGAGCTAGGAGCTGCACTTAGATATTTAAATCAAAGATATACAATGCCAGACAATAAAGGAAAAGCTCTACTTACAGATATTGCTACTGAAGAATTAGGTCATGTTGAAATGCTTCAAACTATGATTTATCAATTAACAAAAGATGCTACTGTTGAAGAATTAATAAATGCTGGACTTGGTTCTAACTTTGCTGAACATGGTATGGGTATTTTCCCAACTGATGCTTCAGGAGTTCCATTTACTGTAGCTTATTTTGCTGCAACAGGAGATGTTTTAGCAGACCTTTCTGAAGATATGGCAGCAGAACAAAAAGCAAGAGCTGTCTATGAAAACTTAATTGATATGACTGATGACCCAGATATAATTGGACCACTTCTATGGTTAAGACAAAGAGAAGTAGTTCATTATGATAGATTTAGAGAATTATTTGAATATTATAAAAGTATGAACCTAGAAAATAATAAAGTTGATAATAGTAATAATATAAATAATACAAACATGAACAACAATATGAATAGTAATATGAATAATGGTAATAATAATATTTTAGATAGTATCAACCAAAGTCTTAGTCAAGCAAATCAATTTCTAAATAATTTTGAACAAAAGTAAAAAAAGATTCGTTGGAATCTTTTTTTATTAATCAAGGCAACATGTTTTATCAGTTGTAGTAGTAGAACATTTTTTCTCAACTCTATATGCTTCACAACAAGATTGCGTGATACCATGACGATGACAGTCTCCACTATTTCCAGTAAGAGTCCAGGTATGTCCACCATAGTAAATTGTCATATTCGTCCCTTTACAATATCCTTCTGTATTTGCCGGTATACTATCCCATATTTTTTTATCTTCGCACGATGTAGATGTTTCTTGACCACAAACAGGTGATTTTTTATTTTCACCAATATGTACTGTTGTTGTTGCTGAAAAACTGCAATTTCCTGCATTATCACATGCTCTTATATGTACTGTATTATTTCTCTTACTAGACCAAGTTCCTGAAACAGATGTTTTATCATTGTTATCTATTTTTTCATTCCAATCTGTTTGCCATTTACTATTATCATAAGAATAACTTATTTGTTTAATTCCTGATGAAGAATCAGAAGAAGATGCATTTATTACAACATTTTCACATACTCTCTCACCATTACTTGGATTTGAAATAGTTGGTATTGTTGGTGCTGTCATATCTATTTTTAAGGTTTGTTTGTTTGATGCTTTACTCAATGTACCAAGATTATTAATAGCTCTAAAAAATACGTTGTAGCTTCCCTCCTCACCAAAATTTTGAGCTGTTCTAAGCCAGTCTTTATCGCTTTTTTTTCTACCCTCACCTTGACCATAATTTTTATAATGTTCACTTAAATTTTTTGTTTTTCCTTTAAATTCGTTTATTAAATCAGTGTTATTAGAATGATAATAGGCTACATCTAAGCCTTTTACAGTTACATCCGCTCCATTTACATTTAAGTCATTCCATTTACAATTTTTCGCTGATTCTTCTGGTGTATAACAATATTGATATTTTTGTATTCCACTTAATGATGTTGATTTTTTCGTTGTCCATATAATTTGTGCATAATTTTTCCAATTATTACTTCCTCCTGTTATTTCAGGTGCAGTTGGTCCTTTATCAACATATACACTAAATTCAAATGAATTTTTTGTATTTATACTTGATTCACATTTTGTAATATTTCCTGCTTTATCCTTTACTTTAACTGCATTATTATATTTATCACTATATTCTATAGTCTTCATACTTGTCTTTATTGTCTTGGTTTGCGGTTCAGTTTCACAACCACTACCATTGTCACTACATTTAAATATTAAATTTCTGTCTTTATCTGTCCATTTTTTGCTTTCACCACTTACTTGACATTTAGGAGATGTTTTATCAATCATAAGACGTTGTGCGCTTGATGCTACACCATTTGTTCCTGCTTTATTAACAGCTCTAAAACGTACTATATAATTTCCCTCTTCTGAATAATTCTGAGCTGTTCTAAGCCATTTATCACCTTTACCTCCAACTTTGCCATTTTTGTCATAGTAGTCACTTAATTTTTTTGTATTTCCTTTAAATTTTTCTATTAAATTTGGATTACTAGAATGGTAGTAAGCTACATCTAAACCTTTTACGGTTTTACCCTGTTCATCTTCTACACCACCTCCATCTACATTCAAGTCTTCCCAATTACATTTATCATTTTTATTTACTTGTTTACAACGTTGATACTTCATTATTCCACTTAATGATGTTGATTCTTCTGTTGTCCATATAATTTGTGAATAATTTTTCCACTTTTTAGCATTTCCTCCTGTTATTACAGGAGCAGTTGGTCTTGTTAAATCTATATATATTGGTTTTGTTGTTTTAGTTAATATTTGTCCTTCCTTATTTATACCTTTAATTTCAACTTTATATATACCATCACTATATCTATCTGTATTCATAGTTATTATATCACTATACTTTGTATTATCATTTGCTCTTATATATTCACTTGTATATATACTGTTATTATTTTTATATATTGTGTAATTATATGCAAAAAGTTTATTGTCATCTTCTAAATCAATTTGCATTTTAACATTAGTATTCGTATAGTATTCTTTTATGTTTTTCATTTCAAAATCACTAGGACAGTTTTCACGAAATTTATTATCTTTTTTTCCTGTACAATTTGGTTTACTTAACATTTTTATTAATATACTACCAGTTGTAGAGTTATCATCTATTATCTCTCCATCTTTACCACCTATTACTAAGCTTGCTATATAAATATATTTATCAAATACTCTCATTACATCTACATAACTATTGTTTTCATCATATGGTTTTTTATTATAATCTAGTAATTTATCTATATAATTATTAGTAATTAATTCTTTTAGATAAACTCTTTCTTCTCCAAAATCTAGGGGAAGTTTTTCTTTATTATCTGTAAAATATGTTTGTGCTGCTTGTTTAAATACTTGAAGTTGACTATTATTAAATTTTATTTCTTGATTTTTTCTTAACTTTGTAATACTAACTATTCCTACTGATGATAATACTCCAATAATTACTATTGTTACTAATAACTCAGTTAGAGTAAAACCTTTGTTATTTTTCATCTGTTTCACCACCAACATATGCTTACTCTATTATTTGAGTTCCATCGATTTTTAATACACCATTAAATGCCGAATCCTGATATTCATTACCTGCGTCATAGTCAATCCAAATTTTTAATTCATATGTGATATATTCTCCTTCTTCAAGAATACCAGAATCTAAGGTAATACCATCATCGGTTTTTATAGAAGATAATAATTGCATTGTATCTGTTTGACTATTTTTTTCACTACCGTCCTTATTGTATAATGTCTTTTTCAAATCATACTTCAAAATATTTAGGTCTAATTTTTTTTCTGTTTCTGTAACATCATCAATTGAAACTACATAATTACTAGAAACGGTTCCATCATTTTTTAGAGTAAAATCATAACTTGTTGTTTTCATTCCCTCTTGATCTGTCATTGGATATGAATTTATAAGATTAATCCCTTCTTTTGACGTTTCATCTAAATTCAAAGAAAGATTTCCTGAACGGATAACCACTCTTTTAGTACCTGTTAAATTAATAGTTAACCAAGCATAACTTACACCTGTTAAAAAGATAACTCCCGCTAAAATAATCCACAATATTTTCTTACCTTTAAATTTTTTCATACACTTACCTACCTTTAACTAAAGTATATCATAAAAAAAGCAATATACAAATGCTTTGTATATTACTTTACATTTTATCTTTTACTTTTTTTAGGTGCTAAAGCTTCTTTTCTAGAGAAATTTTGTCTTCCTTTTTTATCTGGACCAATTGCCTTAACTACAATTGTGTCTCCTACTTTAACAACATCTTCTGTTTTTTCTACTCTTTCATTAGAAAGTTGAGAAATATGAACTAAACCTTCACATCCAGGCCAAACTTGAACAAAGCATCCAAAATCTTCTACTTTAACAACTTTTGCTTCGTAAATTTCACCAACTTCTACTTCACGAACAACATTTAAAATCATTTCTTTTGTTTTTTCTATAATATCTTTATCAGTATGATAGATTACTACTCTACCATCATCTTCTAAATCTACCTTAACAGCATTTATATTATTAACATCTAAAACGTTAGAAGCTTCACAAATAATCTTAGTAATTGTTTCTCCACCTCTACCAATAACATCTTTGATTTTTGCTGGATCAATCATAAATATTTCTGTTTTTGGTGCATATTTAGATACTTCTTTACGAGGTTCTTTTATTTGTTTTGCGATAACTTCAAGAATTTCTAAACGTGCTTTTTTTGCTTGTTTTAAAGCTTTTTCTAATATTTCTTTAGTAATACCTTTAATTTTAATATCCATTTGTAAAGCACAAATTCCTTTTTTAGTACCTGCAACTTTAAAATCCATATCTCCTAAATGATCTTCCATGCCTTGAATATCAGTAAGAATTGTATAATCATCTCCTGATGTAATTAATCCCATTGCAATTCCTGCAACTGGAGCTTTGATTGGAACTCCTGCTGCCATAAGTGACATACATCCAGCACAAATTGAAGCTTGAGATGATGATCCGTTTGATTCTAGAATTTCTGAAACAACACGAATTGTATACGGAAATTCTTCTTCATTTGGAATTACTTGAAGAAGTGCTTTTTCACCTAAAGCTCCATGTCCAATTTCACGACGACCTGGTGCTCCATATCTTCCTGTTTCACCTACTGAAAATTGTGGAAAATTATAATGTAACATAAAACGTTTTTGATCTTCTAATCCAAGTCCATCTAATACTTGATGTTCACCTAAAGCTCCAAGTGTAGTTACTGATAAACTTTGAGTTTCACCTCTTGTAAATAAAGCAGAGCCATGAGTTCTTGGAAGTAAGTCTATATCTGTTGATAATGGTCTTATTTCATCCATCTTTCTTCCATCAGCACGAATGTGTTCTTTTACAACAATATTCCTAAATAGTCTATATTCAATATCACCTAAAATTGAATTTAATTTAACAACAAGTTCTTTTAACTCATCACTGTTCATATCATCTTGATGTAATAAAGTATATTTTGAAATAACATTTTCTTTAATTTCATCGATAGTATTATATTTTTCTTGTTTATCCTTAATTCTTAAAGCCTTATCTAATTTTTCTTCTACTAAGCTATTAACTTCTTCTCTTAATTCTTTAGTTATTTCAAGAGTTTCATATTCCATTTTTTCTTCACCAATTTCAGAAATAATTTCTTCTTGGAAAGCAACTAACTTTTTAATAGCTTCATGTCCAAACATAAGAGCTTCTAACATAGTTTTTTCGTCTACTTCTTTAGCACTTGATTCAACCATGTTAATAGCATCTTTTGTTCCTGCAACTGTTAAATCTAGGCATGATTTTTCTAATTCTTCTGGAGTTGGATTGATAATAAATTCATCATCTACAAGTCCAACTTTAACTCCTGCGATTGGTCCATTAAACGGTATTTTAGAAATACTTGTAGCCAAACTTGAACCAAACATAGCAGTAAGTTCTGGTGAACAATCTTGGTCTACAGAAAGTACTGTATTAATAATTTGAACTTCATTTTTGAATCCTTCTGGGAATAATGGTCTCATTGGTCTATCAATCATTCTAGCTGCTAAAGTCGCATTTTCAGAAGGTCTTCCTTCACGTTTTATAAATCCTCCTGGAATTTTTCCAACAGAATATAATTTTTCTTGATAATTAACTGTTAATGGAAAAAAATCAGATAATAGATTAACATTTTTATTAACAACTACTGCAGTTAAAACAACAGTATCATTATATCTAACTAAAACACTACCTGTTGCTTGTTTAGCAAGTTCTCCATGCTCTACTATAATTTTTCTTCCATAAAAATCTAATTTAAATACTTTTTTACCTTTTTTCATATCCTACCTCTTCTATATCCTAGAAAAAAAAGACACTAAAAATATAAGTGTCTACTTTCTTAATCCTAATTTTTGAATAACTTCACGATACTTAGCAACATCTTTCTTAGCTAAATATTGTAACATATTACGACGTTGTCCAACTTTCTTTAAAAGACCTCTTCTTGAATGATAATCATGAATATGCTCTTTTAAATGTTCTGTTAAATCGTTAATTTCTTTTGTAAGAATAGCGATTTGAACTTCTGCTGAACCAGTATCCTTTTCGTCTCTAGCAAATTCTTTTACGATCTTTGCTTTTTCTGCTTTTGTTAATGCCATTATTAACACTTCCTTTCTTATAACAATTCACTTATTCCAAGTAAAGAGTCGGAAATTCTCTAAACTGAGAACAAGTAGCAAATATAATATACTAAACTTTTCTTAATTTGTCTAGCTTTTTTAGGTATATTTTTATTTAATTAAAGACTTTCCATGGAACTAATTTATTTTCTGAAGCCTTATATATAGCAATTAAGTTATCATTAACTGTAAACAAACAAATATCTTTTATATTATAAATATTATTAATTCTTACACCATTACTTATTTTCTTTATTATTTCTTTATCTTCTAAGTTAATAGTTTTATATTTTGAAAGTGCATCTTTAATTGATATAATTTTAAATTTGTTATTTTTTATATCATCCAAAGTATATGCACAATTAATAGAAAAATCACCCTGTTTAGTTCTAACTAAACTTTTCATACAAAAATATTCATCAATTGAACTTCCCATATCTCTAATCAAACTTCTAATATATGTCCCCTTACTAACTAATGTCTTAAATTTGAATGTGTTATTACAACTACTAATAAAATCTATTTTTTTGATATCAACTTCTTTTTTTGGTAAAACTACCTCTTTATCTTCTCTAGCGTATTGATATAGTTTTTTACCATTTACTTTCACAGCAGAATATATTGGAACTTCTTGCAAATACTTTTTTTGAAACGATTTACATAATTTTTCATAATCAATATTTTCTTTTGGTTCTTTCTTATTTATGATTTTTCCAGTAATATCAAGACTATCAGTGTCTATACCAATTTCTACTAAAGCTATATACTCTTTTTCAGAAGAAGTTAAAAGTTCTCCAATTTTTGTTGCTTTACCTATAGTTAATACAAGTACTCCTTGGGCCATTGGATCAAGTGTTCCTGTATGACCTATTTTTTTTATACCTAAAACTCTACTAACTTCATTAACAACATCACGTGAAGTCATATCTTTTTCTTTATTTACCACAAGTACTCCTGAAAAATTAGAAAGATATTCTTCTAAGGTTAAGTTGTTGTTATAAATAATAGATGCAACTACTTCTCCCACATATCTTATATGCCAAGGTTCATAGTTATATCCAGTTATATCTTCTTTATTTTTTGGATATCTTAAAATAAAGCCAAATTCATGTAAATATTTATGAAGATTCAAAAATATATCATCACAAGAGAATAAATCATCATTTTCTATAATAAACTTATCATTTACTTTTAGACATAAATCAACAGCTAATCCTGTGTGATGTTCACTAGCTCCAACAGGAGCAACGAAATTATCTACATATTCTTTTCCATACTTCAAAGTATATTCATCAATTATTTTTTGTTGATCTTCTAAATCTCTATAAGCTGAATTTATTTCAATATAAATATTTTTACTTTCTAAAAACTGTTTTAACTTTAGATATGCTTCCAAAGTATTTTTTTCTATTTTTACTACATCATTCAAATTTGTTTTATAATCTACTAGTTCTAAATACTTAAAATACTTGTCTTTTACCTGATTTTTTTTGTTTACTAAAGTAACATAATTCATAAATATCACCAAAAATATTATACCATATCATTTACTTTACCAATAAGTAATTTGTAAATATAATGAAATAGAAATCTTTCTATAAAAATATCCTTATTTTTCTCAATTAGTCTTGTTTTTCTTTTTTATTAATAATGAAACTTACTAAAAAAGAAGCAATTATCACTTGAAACATTCTTAATCTTTTATTATCTTAACTTAAAAAATTAACAACTAAATCAACTAAAACCTCTTTTTCTTTGGGATTAGAACTAGCAATTAATAAAGTTAATGATGCCAAAGTATTATTATCAATAACTTGTTTATCATCCCTATACAAAAGATTATATGAGTTTAAAAAATAGATAAATAAGGTAGCTGCAATACGTTTATTTCCATCAATAAAAACATGATTTTTTACTACCATATACAATAAATTAGCACATTTTTCTTCTACAGAATCATACACATCATTACCATTGAAAGTCTGATAAATACTACCTAAAATTGCACTTAAACCCTTGTTTCTTTCTAAGGCAAATAAATTACTTGATTCATTAAATTTCAAATTTTTAATTACATCTATACATTCTTCATAACTAATTATTTTATTACTTTTTCTTCCTTTTATTTTCTTTAAAGTTCTATGATCATAATCATCAAGTAAATCTAGTCCTTTTGAATAATCATTAATAACTTTAATTATTTCTTTTATTTCACCTTCATTTTCTTCACTATCTACTCTGCTAGCTATATCAATTAATTTTACAGTTTTTTCTAAGTATTCTAATCTTCTTTTATTAACTGCATAACCTTTTAATAAATAATCTTTTAATACATTGTTTGCCCATTTTCTAAATGCAATACCTTGCGAAGATTTTACTCTATAACCTACTGAAATAATCACATCTAGATTATAATAATCAATCATGTGTGTTTGACTTTTTCCTTCTATGGCTCCATGTTTAGTAGTATTCGCAAATTTTGCGACAACCACTTCATGACTTAACTCTTCTCGCAACACATTATTTATATGCTTTCTAATTGTCTTATAATCTCTACCAAATAATTCTGACATTTGTTCTGCATTTAACCAAACAGTTTCATCTTTCATATTTACTTCTAATTTTACACTTTGATTTTCAAATAATATTATTTCATTTTTCATTCTTATTCACTCCTTTTTCTATTAAACAAAATCATTTATAATGTTCCTTATATTAAATAAGGCTAACCCTCTACCAAGTTCACTATATCAAACATTTGTTCATAATACAATCGAACAACCTCAATTACCAAAAGTTACCAAAAAAATAGCAAAAAAAAAGAAGAATTAAATCTTCTCGAATCTATACTTTTGTCCAACATCAGGGTATTTATCATGATCAACTTCACTAAAGAACATATCAATAGGTCTTGCATAAATACCAAAGTCACCATATTGAGCTTGATAAATAACTAATGTTTCTCTAGTTTCTGAATGAGTCGCAAAAGTTATAATTTTATATTCTTTATTTTTAAAATGTCTAAACATACTAGCATTATCTTTATCTTCTAAAACACTTATAAATTCTACATTTCTTTCATTATTAATGTATTTCATTTTTTTCTCCTTCGTAAACTTCCAATATATTTTATTCTCGTTTTATTTTTTTACTTTACTCATATTTTGTTTTTCACCAGAAGCTATAGCTCCTAAATTATTTATTTCATAATATAGCTTTTTAAGATGTGTATTAGGTACTTCTCCACCTTCATACATTTTTAATTCTGGACATAACTGTAAAATATGTACCTCAGATTCAGGTTTAGTTCCTATGAACTTGAACTTCGTAAAAGAGTCAAGACCATGCACAATAGAATAACGGTATAATTCTCTAGGATATCTTTTACCATTTTTTTCATGATAAGTTGAGAAAACATCATAATAAATATAAGTCTCTAGATAAACGTCGTGTCCATAGAAAATTTTTCCAGTATCTTCCACACACGAACCTTTCGTTGTTATATATTTTTTCCCATTTAATGATATAACGTAGCAATCTATGAGAGGAACTGTATAATCACAATTATTTTTAAATTCACTATTAAATTTATCATTTATAAAATCTTCTAATTCCAAAATTTCATTCTTTAGTGTACTTAATTCTTCATTCCTTAAAGC
>JAUNMG010000063.1 GCA_030531905.1 bacterium
ATATTATTAGATAAATTTAATATTAGTTATGACGAAAAAGACAAACCATATTCAATTCTATCTCCTGGAGAAAGAACAAGAATAAATCTAGTTAAATTGGCTTTAGAAAAAATAAATGTATTAATATTAGACGAAGTAACAAACCATCTTGATAAAGAGGCACTAGATTTAATATACGAGTTAGTTGAAGGCTATGAAGGAACAATAATAAGTATTTCACATAACAGAAGATATAATGAATATTTAGACGCTGATATTGAAGTAGATATAACAAATGGAAATATAAAACACAAAAGTTTAATTCGCCATAGATAAAAAATTATTAATAAAGAGAAAAGTATTTAACCATTATTTTTCTCTTTATTTTTTATTATATTTTAATAGTCACTTATATTTGTTACTATCATTAAATTATAAGTAATCAGCAGTTTTTAAAAAAATTAATAATATATCCATATACTTGTCAAGAAGTTCAAAGTATATACCCCTAACTACTCTATAATAAATACGACTGGTATCCTATTTAAAGACAATAAAAAATATTGGCTTTAAATAGCACTTTAAGACCCAAGACTTAAAGTGACAAAAAATAAAAAAATACCCATCTTACCCTTTATAATATCCCTAAAATATGATACAATGAAATAGAGAAAAGTGAGGTAACAAGATGCAAATACAAGAATTAAATAAAGAACAACAAAAAGCAGTTAATCATATAGATGGACCAATGCTTGTTTTAGCAGGAGCTGGTTCAGGAAAAACAAAAGTATTAACAAATAGAATAGCAAATCTAATCGAAAATGGTATAAGTCCATATAACATATTAGCTATAACATTTACTAATAAAGCTGCTAAAGAAATGAAAGATAGAGTAGTAAGATTAATAGGAAAAGAAGCCTATAATATCCAAATATCAACATTCCATTCCTTAGGCCTAAAAATACTAAAAGAAAACTATAGCATGTTAGGCTATGAAAAAAACTTTACTATCATAGATAGCGATGATGTCCTAACAATCATAAAAAAAATATTAAAAGATAAAAATATGTCTAAAGATAGATATAACCCAAGGGAAATAAAAAATAAAATAAGTTCTGCTAAAAATGAAATGATGAGTATAGATTCATTTGCTAAAGTAGAGTTTGATCACAAAGTAGTCGAAGTCTATAAAGAATATCAGCAAAAACTAAAAAATGGTAATTCCGTAGATTTTGATGACTTACTAATACTACCAATAAAACTATTCAGAAACTATCCTCGTGTATTAGAAGAATATCAAGATAGATATAAATACATTTTAATAGATGAGTATCAGGATACCAATGAAGCCCAATATACCTTTAGTAAATTACTATCAGCAAAGTATCGAAATATCTTTGTAGTAGGAGACAATGACCAAGCCATCTATGCCTTTAGAGGAGCCAACTACAAAAATATCTTAAACTTTGAAAAAGATTACCCAGAGGCTAAAACAATCCTACTTGAAGAAAACTATCGTTCAACCAAAACCATCTTAAATGCCGCTAATAGTGTAATCAAAAATAACCATGAAAGAAAAGATAAAAACCTATGGAGTAATAATGCTGTCGGTAATAAAATAAAATATAAAGAAGTAGCAAATGAAAAAGAAGAAGCGTCATTTGTGGGAACTGAAATAAAAAGACTACTAAGTGAAGGTGTAAACGAAGA
>JAUNMG010000064.1 GCA_030531905.1 bacterium
AGAAGAAGTAAGTTTTGAAGGCGGAGTAGGAGAGTCATACGATAAAGAGTGGGCTTTAAAAGATCAAGCTTACCGAGATGGAGAAGAAGCAGGAGAAAAGAAAGGAAGAAAAGAAGGACTGGAGGAAGGTTCAACAACAAAAGCTATTGAGATAGCAAAATCAATGTTAGAAAAAAATATGGATATAGACTTAATTAGTGAGTTGACCGGTTTGAGTATAAAAGAAATAAAAACTCTAACAAAATAAAACTTACCACTACAAAGAAAAAAACGTTAAATATAGAGATAACATCCCATAAGGAGTGGTTATCTCTTTTTAAATGGAAAATCCATACACAGTCGAAATAAATTAAACTAAAAACAGGCACTTTTATGATGTGAGCCTGTTTTTATATATCTTATTGTTTGTTATCTATAATGAAATAGAATGTTGTTCCTATATTTTTATTAGAAATAACTCCATACTCATATTTATGTAATTCCAAAATTGATTTTACTATACTTAGGCCAAGTCCAGTTCCAACAACATTTCTTTCATGTTTCTTTTCATTTTTATAATATTTATCCCAAATATAGGGAATATCTTCCTTTTTAATACCTTTACCAGTATCAGTAATTTCAACTCTTATGGCACCTTTTTTCTTAATTGTTTTAATTATTATTTTATTATCATCACCAGTATAGTTGATAGCATTATTAATCAAATTGTAAATTACTTGTTCAATTTTTTTCTGGTCAGCTTTAATCATTAACTTTTCTTTTTCATCATAGATAAAGTTATAGTCCAAAGTTTCTTTGTATATTTTATATCTTTTTAAAATATCTTTTATCAGTTTTGTTAAATCAAACTCAGTTAATTCTAAACTATCTAGTTCTGATTGCATCTTTGAAAGTGTCAATATATCATTTACTAAAACAGCTAATCTATCAGCTTCTTCAATAATAATATTCATGTTTTCTTTTTGTTTTTTCTTATTGTTTATGTGTAAGTCTCTTGTCATTTCAGCATAGGCTTTGATCATTGTAAGAGGTGTTTTTAAATCATGAGAAACATTAGCCATTAAATCTCTTCTTAATTCATCGGTTTTATATAACTCATCACGCATATAGTCAAGCGTAGAAGATAACTCTTTCAATTCATCAATGTTAGTATCAGAATCAAACACAACATTATATTCGCCTTTAGCAAGAGATTTTGCAGCAGTATTTATTTTTACAATTGGTTTTGAAATATGTTTAGAAATATAATAAGCAACTATAAATGATAATATTAAGACTATTAATGTTACATAAATTAATTGATTCTTTAAAATTGTTACTGTAGAATCAATTGGTTCAATAGAAGTATTTACAAAAGCATATAAATCATTATCTAATTTAACTGCATAGACAATAGTTTTATTATCAAATCTAGGATTAACAATACGATATTTAACTTTACTTAAATTACTAATTATAAAATCTTGCTTGTAGTTAACACTTTCTTCATTAGGTCTTAAGCAACCTCTTGACAAATACTTACTAAAGTAAATAGTGTTTTCACTATTAGTTATTTCAACACAAATATTTTTATCATATGCTGAATTATTTATAATATCTTCAAGTTCATTACTACTTTTAGAGTTCTTAATTTTTAAGGCAACTTCTTTTATATCTTT
>JAUNMG010000037.1 GCA_030531905.1 bacterium
GACTTAAGTCTTTTTTTATATATAATTTGTTTCACATCAATTGTATAACAACAATTTTATCAAAGAAATTTAATAATAAGTGTTGACTTTTAAAAAACTGCTGTGCTATAATCTTATTACTGACTGAGGTTAGTAGATGGGGCATTAGCTCAGCTGGGAGAGCGTCACGTTTGCACCGTGAAGGTCAGCGGTTCGATCCCGCTATGCTCCACCATTTTGAATTTAACGTTGAGAAATCGACGTTTTTATTTTATCTGCCGATTTAGTTTAGTGGTAAAACAGATCCTTGGTAAGGATCAGAGACAAGTTCAATTCTCGTAATCGGCACCACATTGATACTAAACTCGAACCTTTTGATAGAAAACTCGGACACATCCTGAGTTTAAGTAAGGATTACTAACTAGAAATAGTTAGCTTTTTTTTGCTTAGAACTAGTAATAATCATGTTTGAGATAGAAACTAAAAAACTAAACAGAAAGATAGACATAATATGCCGTTATATATGAATTTATATCATATAATATTAGGCGTATTAAAAATAGCATAATGTAATATTGATGATATTCATATAATATGATAATCTTATATTATAATTATTAACTGTATGATGAGGTGTGTTATTTATGAAAGACAAAAATTTAGAAAAATTAATGAATAGTGAATTAGTAGAAGATTATTTTTCTTTGTTTATTAGTAGACTTGTATATTCAAATATGGATTTTGAAGAAGATATTACAGATCTATATGGACCTGAAAATGCTATTAAAGTAAAAAATTGTTTTGAAGCTTTTAGTAATTTGTTAAAAAATAAAGATAAGGAATTAACTGAAGAATTAATAATAGAAACAGCAAATAAAATAAACCAAGATGCAATGTTTATATCAGATGGTTATAGAAAAGTAGGAAATCTTTTAGGAGATACTGATGTTTTTATTAGTAAACCAGACCAAATAAAAGATGATATGAAAAAATTACTTGACAATTATAATCATAAATGGAAAGATTTAGATCCATTCGAAAGAGAGGCACTTTTTAATATAGAGTTTTTAAGAATACATCCATTTGAGGATGGTAATGGACGTACTAGTAGATTGTTGCTGAATGTTAATATATTAAGAGATGGTTATGCTCCTATAATTATAGATAGAGGTATCAAACAAGAATATTTTAAAGCAAGAAATAACTCTGATGTTACATGGATAAAAAATATGTTTATGGATAAATCAAAAAAAGAATCGGCCCTTATCGGAAAGTTTATTACTGATTATGAAAATAATTCATATATAAATCATTTATCAGATAGCAAAAATACTAGAAATAAATAAAAAATAAATTTTTTGATTGGAGTAGGATCTGTAAAGTTAAGAAAGACAAAATATGTTTTATTTATTCATTCTTTGAAATAATCTAAAACTTAGAATTTTTCTTCATCTTTAATTATATAATTAAATAGGTGAAAAAAATGAATAATAAAATTTTACGTATAATTTTAGTTTTATCTCTTGGATTGTTTAGTTTCTTTTATACTGATAAAGTAATTAATTTAATAAGAGAAACTGATCCTATCATGAAAACAATTAAAAAAGAATCTTCTAATTACGAAGTAAGCCCGATTAATGCTAAAGTAAAGGGTAATAAAATTACTCCTGGTGTTAATGGTAATAAAGTTGATTATGATGAAAGTTTCAAAAAAATGAAAAAATATGGTACCTATAATGAAAGTTTAACAGTATTTTCTACAGAAGAGCCTACTATATCAATAGATGACTATTATGATAAGTATATATCTCAGGGAAGTGGGATTAGAAATGATGTTAGTTTAGTTTTTTTAGTAAAACAAGGGGATAAATTGGATGAAATACTTAGTATTTTAAATGCTACTAACACAAAGGCAACTTTCTTTGTTGATGGACTATTTTTAGAAAATAATAGTGGCATAGTAAATAGTATTAATGAAAATGCTCATGAACTTGAAATCTTAAGTTATAACAATAGATTTGAGGAATTATATTTTAGTAGTAGTCTTAATAGACTTAATCAAATTACTAAGAAATCTCCTAAGTATTGTGTTGCTAAATATGATAATAAAGATGTTTTAGAATTATGTTCAAAATTAAATTTACATACAATAATACCTACTATTATAACCTCAAACTATCCATATAGTGACGTTAAGAAAAAGATAGCTAAGGGATCAATTATTTCATTTGATATAACTTCATCTACAGAAATAGAATTACCAACTATTATTAATTATATAAAACAAAAGGGGTATACAATTAATATTTTAGATAATTTATTAAGTGAAGCTATAGATGAAAAATAATATTTATAATAAATTAGTATTTCTTTTAGTAAAAAACTATTTAATCTCTTAAAAAAATCTTTGATTTATAGTATAATATTTCTTGGAGGGATAAGAATGAGTTTAGTAGAACAATTAAAACAAGATATGATTACAGCAATGAAAGAAAAAGATAAAGAAAGACTTACTGTTATTAGAATGGTAAAGGCAGCTTTAGATAAAGAAAGAATTGATAGTAAAAAAGAGATTAATGATGACTTATTAATTGATGTAGTTAATAAACAAATAAAAATGAGAAATGATTCAATTGAAGAATTTAGTAAAGCTAATCGTACTGATTTAGTAGATAGTGTAAAAAAAGAAGTAGAAGTATTAATGAAATATTTACCTGAACAATTAGAACTTTCTGAAGTAGAAGAAATAATAACTTCTGCAATTGAAAGTGTTGAAGCATCATCTATGAAAGATATGGGAAAAGTAATGCAAGAAGTAAGACCTAAAGTTAATGGTAGATTTGATATGAAAAAAGTTAGTGAAATAATTAAAGGAAAACTTAGCTAATAATTACTTTTTAATTAGGATGAATTAAATCCTAATTTTTTTTATGAATTTTTAATTAAATGGTTTAGTCGGTAAAATTAATTTTTCATATACTAGTTTTGAGGAGGAAACTTTATGTCTTTTCAAAACTGCAATGAATTTGAAGAAAATTTACGATTAAGGAGAAAAATATTAAGTTTAGGTATTTGTCCTTCTATAGGACCAACTGGTCCAACAGGACCTCAAGGTGAAGTTGGAATTCAAGGTGTTATGGGACCTACTGGTCCAAAAGGTGATATAGGTCTTCAAGGACAAATAGGTCCAACAGGACCTCAAGGAGAAAGAGGAGATATAGGTCCTGTTCCAATTTCATCTAATGAGGGTTTGTTTTTTACAAGTTTCATTGATACGACTATTCCTGAAAAATTAAAATTACAAGATACTTGGTTTATACCAGATTCATCTGATTATTTTGAGGTGGTAAATGATACTGACTTAGAGGTTCAACCAGGTGTTTATGAAATTACTTTTTCTGGTGTTATTGAAGATTTGGATGAATTACATGGAGCAGAAATATACTTAAGTGATTCCAAAGGTAGCGCTATAAAAGATTTAAACTTCAAATTGGAACAAGGAGCTAGTAAAATATTTAGTTTTTCTCAAGCTATAGTTTTTAGATTTGAGGATGTTACTACTTTAAATGTTGACTTTAGTATTACAGGTGATGAAACTACATCTAATGTTATAGCCTCTAATGTTCACCTGATTATGAAAAAAATACATGAAGAATAGTTGACCTCTAGGTAAAATAAGAGTTGAATCTCTTATTTTTTTTTAGTATAATACTTAAGTAGATAGGGTGAAGTTATATGTACTTAAAAGAAATAGTCGCAAGTGGTTTTAAATCTTTTGCAGATAAACTTAATATTAAATTAGATGATAAGATAACTTGTATAGTTGGACCAAATGGTTCTGGGAAAAGTAATGTTGTGGATGCCGTAAGATGGGTATTGGGTGAACAATCAGTTAAATCATTACGTGGTGATGGTTCTATGTCTGATGTAATTTTTTCAGGTAGTAAGAGTAGAAAGCCCTTAAATGTCGCAAGTGTTGAACTTATATTTGATAATAGTGATCACTATTTAAAAGTTCCATATACTGATATTTCTATAAAAAGAAAAGTTTATCGTAGTGGAGAAAATGAATATTTTTTGAATGGTGAAAAATGTAGATTAAAAGATATTCTTAATTTATTACTAGATAGTGGTGTTGGAAAAGAATCTTTTAATATTATTTCTCAAGGAGAAGTTGATAAAATTTTAAGTAATTCTCCGTATGATAGACGTGTTATTTTTGAAGAAGCTGCCGGAATACTTAAGTATAAGAAAAGAAAAGAAGAAGCCCTAAGAAAACTTGATCGTACTCATAATAATTTGGACCGAGTTAACGATATTATTAATGAGTTAAATCTACAAGTAGAACCATTAAAAGAACAAAGTAAGAAAGCCAAAGAATATGTTGATACAAAAGAAAAACTTACTAATCTTGAAGTAGCATTAATTGCCCATGACTTAGAATTTTTAAATGAAGAATTAGAAGAAGCAAAACAACAAAAAGAAAAACTATCAGAAGAAATTATGAAAATATCTACAGATACATCTAAAAATGATGCTTTATCTATAGAAAGTCAAAATAGAAAAGAATATCTTGAAAAAGAATTAGATAATATTAATAAAAAACTCTTAACTGTAACTGAAGAAGTAGAAAAAATCAATGGTGAAAAGAAATTATTACAAGAAAGAAAAACTCAAGAAAATAAAGATGATGAAGTAGCTAATAAGATAAGACTATTGTTAGAGAAAAAAGGTAATATTGAAAAAGAAATCGAATTATTAAAGCTAAATAGTAAAAATCTAAGTGATAGTATAGACTCTATGAATAAATCTTTACTTGATGCAAAACAAGCTTTTGATAAAGCTAGTAATCAAAAAAATATGGAACAGTTAGAATATTCAAGACTAGATAGAGAACTTATTACTATTAATCACAAAATTGATAGTCTAACTTTAGAGCTAGAAAATGGTGGAAGCATTCCAAATAGTGTCAAAGAAGTTTTAAGAGCAAAAGAGTTAACAGGAATTTATTCTACTATCGGAGATGTTGTTAATACTAAAGATGAGTATTTAAAAGCACTAGATATGGCTCTAGCTTCATCTAAAAGTTTTGTTATTACAAAAGATGAGGCATCAGCAATTTCTGCTGTTAAATACTTAAAAGATAATAAATTAGGAAGAGCAACTTTCTTTCCTATAACTGTAATTAAACCAAGATATGTTGATGCAGTAACACTAAATAATATTAAAACTAGTGATGATTTTATTGGTATACTCGCTGATTTAGTAGAAACAGATGACAAGTATAGAGACATTATTTACAATCAATTAGGAACTGTTTTAGTATCTAGTGATATTAATTCTGCTAATAGATTAAGTAAATTAGTAGCTAATAGATATAAGATTATAACATTAGATGGTGATGTTATTCATGTAGGTGGATCTATATCAGGTGGTTCTACTTATAAAAGTAAGAGTTTGATTTCTTTAAAATATGAAATAGAACATTTAAAGATAAAGCAAGAAAGATATAAGAAAGAGTTAGTTGAAAAAAATACTTTATTAGGAAATCTTTCTAAGAATCAAGAAGAAATAAATAATAAATATTTAGAATTATCTAGAAAAAAGGTAGTTGAAACAGAAAAACTTACTAATTATAAGACTTTAGAAGAAAATAATTTAAAAGCTCTAGATGATATTTTAAAAGAATTAGATTCATATAAGAGTATAAAAGATAATACTATTACTTCACTTGAAGAAGAATTAATTAAGAATTATAATGATAAAGTTTTGTTAAAAGAAAAATTAATTTTAGAATCTAAAAATATTAATAAAGAGTTAGATGAGTTAAAGTTGAAAATAGATGAACAACAAGCTTTAGAAAAGTTAAAAAATTCTAATTTAAGAAGTCTAGAAAAAGATGCAAATGACGTAGAAATTAAGATTACTAAGACAGAAATTAAGATGGATAATATGTTAAATACTTTAAATGAGGAATATTCACTAACTTATGAAAAAGCTAAAAGTGATTATGTATTAGAACTTGATAGTGAAGAAGCAAGGAGTAAAGTTAGTACTTATAAAGCAATTATCAAAAGAATTGGAATGGTTAATTTAGATTCAATTGAAGAATTTGAAAGGGTTAATACTAGATATCAGTTTTTAACTAGTCAAAAAGAAGATTTATTAAAGGCAGAAGATACTTTACTTGATATTATGAATGAAATGGATGGTGTTATGAAAGAGGAATTTAGTAATACTTTCCAAAAAATAAGAGAAGAATTCAAACATGTCTTTAAAGAATTATTTGGTGGTGGAAATGCTGATTTAACTCTTACTAATCCAGAAGATTTATTAACAACTGGTGTTGAAATAGTTGCAAGCCCTCCAGGTAAAAAATTAACAACAATTTCACTTCTATCAGGAGGAGAAAAAACATTTACAGCAATTAGTTTATTATTCGCAATTCTAAATGTTAAAACAGTTCCTTTCTGTTTATTTGATGAGGTGGAAGCTGCACTTGATGAGGCTAATGTTGAGGCTTTTGGCAAGTATTTAAATCATTATAAAGATAGAACTCAATTTTTAATTATCACTCATAAAAAGAAAACAATGGAATTTGCTGATACTTTGTATGGAATTACGATGCAAGAATCAGGTGTTTCTAAACTAGTAAGTGTCAAATTAAAAGAACAAACCGAATTTTTATAATTGTGAAATTATCCGAAAAAAATCAAGCAAAATTTATGCTTGATTTTTTGCATTTGAGGGGGGTATAATAAGCATAGATATAGTAAAATGGTGGTGTCCAAGATGAAAAAAACAAAAGGGTTAATAGTACTGATAATATTTTTAATTTTATTTATGACATCATCTTTTGCGTGGTTAAATATAACAAAGAAAAGTGAGAAAATAAGCACGTTAAGAGCAGGAAGTTTGTCCCTAATATTAGATGAGTCAACTACTGAAGGAATAAGTTTAGAAAATATAGTACCAGTAAGTGATAAAAAAGGTTTTTCAGAAAAAGGGTATACATTCAAATTAATAAATAAGGGAACTATAAAAGCAAACTATATAATTACACTTGATGATTTAGAAATCGATGCATCAGAAGAAAGAATGAGTGATAGTGTCTTAAAGTATAACTTAGAAAAAAATGGAGTAATAGGACAAACAGTATTTTTACCATCGATAAAAGAAAACGGAAAAAGAGTAGTAGACAAAGGAGTAATAGATGCTAAAACAACGAATACATATACCCTAAAACTTTGGATGGACTATGATGCAACAAATGAGGCAATGAATAAAGTCTTTTTTGCTAGACTAAATGTAGAAGCAGAACAAGAAAATATTAAAGAAGATGAAAGCAAAATAGTAATAGATATAAATGATAATACAAAGAATTTAGGATTAGAAGAAGATATAGAAAATTATATAATAGAAAATAGTGATGCAGACATTGCTACAATAAATAGTTTAGGAAATATAGAAGGAAAACATTATGGAAAAACAATATTTAAAACACAAAATAAAAATACTGGAGCAAAGAAGAATATAACAGTAGTAGTAACAAAAACATTAAAGGCAACATTTGTAAAACAGCAAGGAGTAGATGAAATAACAAAAGATGAAGAAACATGTATATTAAAAGAAAAAAAAGAAGGAAGTTGTAGTATAGCACTACCAGAAGCAACACCAACAGAAGGATATACATTTGTAGGTTTTAATAAAGATAGGACATCACATATAGGAGAAAAATCAACAATAAATATAAGTGAAGATACAAATATATATACAATATCAAAGAAAAAAGAGAAAATATATACTGCAACATTTAATAAGCAAAGTGCAGGAATAACAAATATAGGAAAAGAAAGCTTAAGTTGTACAATAAAAGAAGTATATAATGAAGAAATACAAGAAGAAAGTTGTAAAATAACATTGCCCGAAATAGAAGTAAAAGAAGGATATACAAGTTTAGGATGGAACACAGATAAGAACTCAAAAATAGGAACATTACCAAATACAGAGATAGAAATAGATTCAAATAAAAATTTCTATACAATAGTAATGAAAGATGCAATAACTCTAAGTGCAACATTTAATAAGAATGGAGCAACATCACTAGACGGAAATACAGATGAAGAAATAACAAAAACATGTGTAATAGAAGAATCATATAATAATGAAGAACAAAAAACAAGTTGTGATATAACAACACCAACAATAGAGGCAAGTACTGCAACACCAACAGTATGTGGATATACAACAACAAGTAATGGAACAAATACATGTTCTATAAAAGCACAAGAGAAAATGACATTGAAAGAAAATGGATTAAAATATTATGCACAGACATATAAAGCAGGAGTAGTTCATACAATCACATGGAGTGCAAATGGAGCAATGATAGGTTCAACAGCATCAAGTTGTTCAATAGATGCAACCTATAATGGAGTAGCTCAAAGAACAGGATGTGACATAACATCACCAAGTATAGCAAGAACTGGTTATACGATATATGGATGGAACACAACAGCAAGTGCAACAACATCATCATGGAATGTAGGAGTAACAAAACAAGTATCAAGCAGTGCAACATATTATGCAATAACAAAAGATACAACCGCACCAACATGTGGAAGTTGGAGTGGAGAATCAACAACATGGACAGGAGGCAACAGAACAATTTCAGTAGGATGTAATGATTCGGGATCTGGATGTAAGCAAACCACTTATTCTCAAACATTTAATTCATCCACAACAACAGCAGTCGTATCATTTACAATAAGTGATAATGCTGGAAACACTAGAACATGTTCTAAAACAGCTAATATTTATTTAGATACAGTAGCACCTTCAGTACCAACATTATATAGAGGATATCAATTGTTTGGAAATGAAAAAAATACTAGTATATCATATAATAATATAACTGCAACTGCTAATAATAATTTAATATCAATATATCCAACATCAGGCGATCCACAAATAGTTATGACTCCTCGTTTTACTATTAGAAACGCATTTGGCTATATTCAACATATAAATACTTTTAGTAATAATCAATTCTATCAAATATTTTATAACCCAAGTGGAACAGGGGCTTCAGAGGCTAATTCTGCAGCAAGATGGATTAGAGCAACATCTAGTGTAAAATCTGAGTATTTAGCTTTTGGAAAAACGATGACATTTAATGCAAATAATTCACTTGTAAGGGTTGATATAGGTACTGCAGCAGGTGTTTCATATAATCTTGGTGGAGGATTTATTGTAGCTGAAAAGAATCAATCTGAACCAGGTGGAGCTAACTATTTAGTTCTTTCTACAGTACCAACTGATACTGGAGGAAGTGGATTCAGTCATGTTGAATGTAATTATAATAGTACTGGATATTCCAAGTTAACATATAGGGATAGTCAAAATAAGTTTTACATTTATGAATTACCTTCAACAAATGCTAATGGAAAAGTAACATACTGTCGAGCTGTAGATAATGCAGGAAATAAATCCAGTACAACATCAGCAACTATATATACAACAGGTTAAATATTTTGTAAAAAATAGGTAAAGCAATATTAACTTCGTTTCAGAAATATAAGAAACGGAGTTTTTAAATGTTAAAATTAGCTTATGAAAATAAAGTAAATTTCTTCAATTCAGATATTAGAACAAATAAAATATTAAATCTCACTAATGATAATTTATTAAAAAAAGTCTTAATTTTCTACTTTACTTATTACTACATAAAAAAACTGGCGTTTACCAGCTTTTTATTCATTTTCACCCTGATTTACTCTATCTTTTATAATCTGTAACATTCTATTCTTTAGTTCTTGATCTGCTCCTTGCCAAATTATTTCAAAAAATACTCCCATACCTGGTAATGTTACTTCATCATTTGACTCAATAGATTCATTGATGGCACTTTGCAAACTATCATAATCATCACCTTTAAAATTATTAATTATATGTTCTCTTATACTCATAAAATCATCTCCTCTAATTTTATAATGGTATAATATTCTAAAAAATATACTAAATTTTTTTAAATAAAATGAATATTAGTCAATGATGTGAAACATAATTTTTTATAAATGACTTGGTCG
>JAUNMG010000065.1 GCA_030531905.1 bacterium
TCATCTTTTTTACCACTCTTTCTTATCCTATAAATATTATAAAAAAAAATTAGTTGTTTTTCAAACTAATTTTAGAAAAAACCTTATTTTTTTCTTTTTCTAGCTTTTCTTTTCCTATAAGGTAGCTATTATTAATAACATCTTCCTCATACTTTTCACTTTCTTTTTTTAATAAATCAACACTATTATTAATAGTAGTAAGTAATTCCATCATTTTCTTTTTAGATGTTGTTCCACCTATCATATCATTAAGTGTTTCATTTAAAGTTTCAACTTCACTTGTCAATAAATTAGTAATAGATGAAAACTTAATATAATTTTGAATTATTGAATATGTAGGATCTAAGTTTTTTATTTTATTTAAAGCGGTTGTATAAGATAAATCTGTTGGTATTCTATCCGGATTAAATAGTAGTGTATTTAACTCTATACTTTTCTTACTATCATTTTCCAAATCATCATAATCTCGTCTTACTGTTATTTTATATTCAGAATCTTTTCCAGTATAAAAAACTTCATCATTATCACAAGTTGATACAAATTCCATATTATCTAATAATACAATTAAATTGTCATTATTAAAATCAAGGGCATATACTTGATTATCAAAATTTTCATCTTCTACTAAAGTTATATGATGAAATCCTAAATTATTAAGTTTATTAATATTATACTTAATGAATTCAATATTTTCTCTATTATCTACTAAGTAATCGTAATAGATATCAATTTTTGTTTTTCTAGAAACTCCCTTAAAATTACAATCTAAACTTCCTGTAAAATACCAAGTGGTATCATATTTTTTCATAGTATCAATAACATTTTGATATCTAGAAATAAAATTTTTATACCTATCTGAAAAAAGAACAAATTCGCCTTGAATAATTCTAAATAAATTATATGAAACATTTGAACCATACTTTTCTATAAGATTGTTCATATCGTTTATATAATCATCATAGTCATCAATGATTTCACATAAAGTCAATAATATATCAATTCTTATTCTATTACTATTTTCTTTATTTTGTTTCTTTACATTCATCATGTTAATCACGCTCCATTAATAATATAATTTTGCTTAGTTATAATACCACTTTATAATATTTTTGTAAAGACAAATGCTATCATTATATCATTTATTTACCATAAAACTGTAAGCGTTGAATTACTGTATTTCCTGATATTGTTTCTGTTATTTGAAGCTTTAACAACAAAGTTTGTGTCTTGTTTTCCCCTTTATAAATTTTATTTCTACTTTATACACCAAAATAGGCGTAGTAAAGTCATATCCAATGTACTGGTTTTTATTAGTTACCAGTTTCAATTTTATGCATCTCCATTTCCTATTCTATCAAATAATTCATCAAGAGCATCTTCTACGGTTTCTGCCTTAGTAACACTATTTTTATTATAGTATTTCACCTCTGAACTCTTAACCTTAGTAGTTACCTGACATGCTTCTACTCTTAGTTTCGCATTAAATTTTTTCCCCATTACTTCGTTTTCTGCACGAGAGTCTATCCAAACTCTCATACTATATTTTA
>JAUNMG010000066.1 GCA_030531905.1 bacterium
TTTTGGGATATATACAACTAAAACATCAAAGTCTGATAATAGAGTCTGGAAATAATCTATTTGCGATTTTATACTATCAACAAAAGTTTTCGTATTCCCATTGCATGTTGCAGTTTCATCATATGTTCTACATAATTGATTATTATTTTTATCAGGAATATTTAGACTTCTTTTATATGTATCATAAAATCCTTCATAATTCGGTAAAAACATTTCACTACTTTTTGCAGAGTGTTTTGCATTAAGATTATTTAAATGTCCTATAATATTATCTATTTGTTGAATAGGAGATAAAATAGCAATTCTAATCGGCGACTTTTCGGTAGTTTCAAAAGAATAATCAATAGGTGCATACCTTTGCAAACCTTTTAATTGATTTATGCTTGTACGATTTTTATCATTAACATCAAATAACATTTCGGGTTCGTCAAATTTAAAAGAAGATACCTGTGGATATTTTGAATCTGACAATAATTTGTATGAAAAACACACAAAGTTAAATTTTATAGAAAAGTCACTATTTGTGAATATAATTTCATTACTACCTTTTGTCTTAAGAAATGCATTTAAATCTTTTAGGATCTTACCATAATCAGCATTATATATGCTTGACATTATGCTGTTTATTTCAACTTGTTTGTATAATTTATTAACTTCACTGCCATTTTTATTAGTTAAATAAATAGTTGGTATTATAGATAGGTAAATTTTTTCATTTAAATACGACAATTGAACTTCAAAAGCAGAGTATTTTTTGTATGTGAAACGAGCTTTATTTTGATGGTCTGATATAGAATCTACAAAGTAGTATTTATTTCTTCCAAAAGATTTTATATTTGAATTTTGCAATAATGAGATTTTTATTAATTCATAAAGCAGTCCTAAATATACGAAATTCTCTTTATTTAATAATTCGGTTTCAGGAAATACTGTTGTAATTTCTGACTTTATATGCCCTTTAAATATTTCTTTTAGTTTATCACTACTAGAAAAAGAATATATTTTTCCATTAAATAATCCTGCGATTATATAGTTGTTTCCACCTATTATTGTTCGTAGTTCTTTCCAATTTTTTATATCTGTTTCAAATACATTGCAAGAAGGTAATTCTGTCGAGACAAAGGTGTTCATTTTTAATGAACTTTGTGCAATTTTATCTGAAGAAAAATTAATTTCTTTTTTTCTATTATCAAAATCTTTCCATCGTTCGTCAATTATAAGATTTTTATGTTCATAATTTTGGTATATCAAATTTAAAAATTCATCAAAACCTTCAATATCAATTACACAGGACAGTTCATTGTTTTTGCAAGCCTTTTCCATAAAAGTATTTGCTCGTTCAGATAATATTGTATTTTGTGGCTTACACCAATATATTCCTTTGCTTAGAAAATCTTTATTATCTATATTATCCTCAAGAACTTTCATTACAGAGTCATCATTTCCTGCATAACCTATAACAATGAGTCCTTTATTCATTAAATTCTTGCAAAATAAATCTGATAATTGGCTTTCTAAATTTTGCAATTCCTGTTCTGTATT
>JAUNMG010000038.1 GCA_030531905.1 bacterium
AATAATCGACAAAAAAATACATTTAATAGTGATATAGTGAATATGAAAAGTTATGTTATTGAATATGGATTATGTAATATTATATAGAATTTAAAATTATGAATGTTACTAAAGGAGGAAAAAACATATGGAGTTAATGGATGGCTTTATATCTTCGCTAGATTTTAGCAATCATCCAATGAAAAATGCAAAATACAAGATTAAAGAACAGTATTATTATCTTTTAAATTTATTTATAGAAGGAGTACATGTAGATAATTATAGATTGCGCCGTTTAAAACAATATGAAAATTTTTTAATGAGAAAAGATAACAAGAGTAATGAATATATTACGCCTTTAGAAAATTCAAAAATATCATTTAGTAATAAGACTATAATAAGCAAATATAAGTTTTTAAGGAAAAAATATAAATATTGTATGCTTTGTGATTTAGCTTTGATTTTATTAAATGATAAAGAAATAGAAAATATATTACAAGATATATATAAATATGTTAGTTCTTATCGCAAAAATCAACTTGAAAAATTATATAAAATACTTATAAAACCAAATTCAAAAACTAATAAATTTAGTTTTGTAAGTAATATTATTGAACAATATTGGAAAAACAAAGAATTTATTAAGAAGAAAGAAGTTAAGATAATTGTTACTGCAAATATGAGTGCCGGAAAGTCAACTTTAATAAATGCTCTTGTAGGGAAAAAAATTACTAGAACAGCTCAAGAAGTTTGCACTACAAATAATTATTATATATTTAATAAAGCATTTGAAGATAATAAGATGTATTTAGAAGAATCTAATTTAATAGTAGATGCAAAAAAAGAAGATTTAGATAAGTGCAAATATGATACATCTATTTCAGTAGCAACATTTTTTAGAAAGCTTAATAATGACATTGAAAGAGTATGTATTGTTGATACTCCAGGAGTTAATTCAGCTATGAATAAAATACATGGCAAAATTACTAAAGAAACTATTAAAAAAGAAAACTATGATATTTTATTATATATTTTAAATGCTAATAAACTAGGAACTGATGAAGAAATAGCTTATTTAAAATGGATTGCTAAGAATGTACAAAATAAAAAAGTATTATTTGTACTTAATAAATTAGATACATTTCATACTGAAGAAGATAGTATAAAAGATAGCATAAATGGTGTTAAAAATGATTTAATTAGTTTAGGATATGAAGACCCAATTATTTGTCCATTATCTGCATATTATGCTTTTCTTTTAAAAAAGAAATATTATGATAATTCATTTACAGAAGATGAAGAAGATGAGTATTATATATATACAAAAAAATTTAAGAAAGATGAGTATGATTTATCAAAATACTATAAAGAAAAATATAAAGCAATAAATGAATTTAATTCCATGAGTATAAAATGTGGAATCTATAATTTGGAAAGAATGATATACGGAGGAATAAAATGAAAAAAGTATTTATTAAATATAATCCATACAATCTAGAAACAAAAGTTACAGTAGATGGAAAGAAGCTCGCACAGAATAGTAAATTAAGAGAAAAAATTACTAACGGATCTCGTTTACAAGAATGGGTGGAGGAATTGCCAAGCATTCTTATAGATGAATATAATGATACTGATTTTGATATAACTTTTCATGGTACATTATTAGATTTTGAAGATTTAACAGAAGTATTTACAGATGCATATAATGATGGAAAACTTACAGCTAAGTTAGATAGAAAACCGGCTAAAGAAACTTCAGATAAAGAAACGCTAATAGATGATGTATTTAAAGAAATACAAAATGGACCTTTTAATGAATTAAAAGATGATGAAATATTAAATTCATTTGAAAATGCAAAGAATAGCGATTTTGAAGTATGTGTTGTAGCAACTATGAGTGCTGGTAAATCAACTCTTATTAATTCTATGTTAGGTACTAAATTAATGCCATCAAAACAAGAAGCATGTACAGCTATAATTACACGAATTAGAGATAATGATAGTAATTCATGGCAAGCAGAGGTTTATGATAAAGATAATAATTTAATAGAATCACATAAAAACTTAGACTATCAAACAATGGAGAGATTAAACTCTGATCAAAATGTTTCAACTATAAAAATAGATGGTGATATTCCTTTTGTAAATGCAGACGATATGTCACTTGTATTAATTGATACACCAGGGCCAAATAATTCTAGAGATCCTGAACATAGAAGAGTTCAAAGTGAATTTCTTAGCAAATCATCTAAGTCACTTGTCTTATATATTATGGAAGGAACATTTGGATCTGATGATGATAATGCCTTATTACAAAGAGTTGCAGATAGTATGGCTGTTGGAGGAAAGCAATCAAAAGATAGATTTATATTTGTAGTTAATAAGATGGATGATAGAAGAAAAGAAGATGGTGATACACAACAAACTTTAGACAGAATACGTGATTACCTTAGAAAACATGATATTGAAAATGCAAATTTATTTCCAGCAGCAGCTCTTCCAGCATTAAATATTAGATTAATTAGAAATGGAGAAAAAGTTGATGAGGATACAATTGATGAAACTGAATTAAAGGTTAGAAAACTTAATAGAAATGAAAATTTACATTTTGAAGATTTTGCATCTCTTCCTTCAAGTATAAGAGGTCAAATAAAAAATGAATTATTCAATTCCATTGAATCAAAAGATGTAGATAATCAAGCTTTAATTCATACTGGAGTGCCTTCTATAGAAGCGGCTATTCGTCAATATGTTGAAAAGTATGCAAAAACTTCAAAAATAAAAAATATTGTTGATACATTTATGCACAAACTTGATGAACTTAAATGCTTCGAAGAAACTAAACATGAATTAGCAAGTAGACTAGATGAAAGTCAAAAAATTGCACAACAAATCTCTAATATTAGAAAAAAAATAGATGATGGGAAAACTGCAAAATTATTTAAGGATTCAGTTGATGAAGCTCTTCAAGAAACAAGAAATAAAACAATAGATACTGTAGAAGAAATTACAACTAAGTTTCAAAATCGTATTACAAATAAAATCCGTAACTTAGAAGGAGTGGAAGTTGAACTTGATGAAGTAGAATTTGAAATAGATCAATTAAGTAAATTTGTAAAAAGATTAGAACCAGAGTTTGAAGATGAATTAGAAGACTTAATTAAAGAGAACTTAATAAATACAGGTAATTCACTTTTAGAAGAGTATAAGAATAAATTAGCATCTATGTCAGAAGAGATAAATATTTCAGATAATTTAATTAGCATTGATCCATTAAAGCTTATGGCAGGAAGTGTAAATTTAAGTACATTCTCTATCGAAGGTATGATAAAGTCTAAAGAGGTTGAGGATGGAGAAGAATGGATAGAAAATACTAATAAAAAATGGTATAAGCCTTGGACTTGGTTTGAAGAAAAGGGATATTATAGAACTTTGTATAAGACTGTAAGATATGTAAATGCAAGCGAGATGGCTCAGAAATTTTTTACTCCAATAGAAGTCATTATGTTTGAAAATGTAGATAATGTAAAAGATTATGTATTTAAGAAATCCGCTAAAGTAGTGGAGGATTTTAATAGTAAATTTAAAATATTAGATGGTGCACTTAAGGAAAAGTTAGCTGAACTTGAAAGCTTTTCTAGTGATAAAGAAAAAGCTGAAGAAAGAGTTCGTGAATCAGAACAAAAATTAGAATGGCTTTATAAGATTAGAGAAAAAGTTCAATCAATTCTTGAAATATAGGGAGGGATAGATATGGCATTAACAAATGCATTTTATGAAGCAGTATCATCAGGTTCAATAAGAAGAGTTAGAATTATGATGAAAGATAGTCTTTTAGTAGATCCAACATTTACTGAATTTAATGAGATGCAAAAAGAAGCTTCAAAACTTAACGGACTTTATGATAAATATGATGGACGTCCTTTTAATGAAAATAGAGAAACATGGAATGATTCATATATGAATAAATTAATGGTACAAGTTGTAGGTAATTTTTCACATGAGAGAATTGAACATTTAAAAGAAGTTGTTCATTATTTGCGACCTATTTCTAAAAGGGTTACTGAAACTCATTTACCCAATAGAAGAAATGATATAAATTGTATTCGCAAAAAAGAAAGTAACTTAAGTTATGAAGAACAAAAGGCTATTGATAAAAAGGCTGGAAATTATAGACCCAAAATGGTGATACGTGGTGGTATAGTAGGAACAGCAGCTGGAGCAATAGTTGCATCTACTATAAAATTAACAGTTGGAATAACTGCATCGGCTGCTGTAGGCACTATAATTGGAGGTGCTGTTATTGGTATGGGTGCAGGTGGTGCAATCGCAACTTTAAAAACAAAAGAAAGGAATTAATGATGAGTGATACTGTAATTTTAGGTAAAAATGAATCAAAAAGTACTTTAAATTTTAATAGTGATACTTCAGTTAAGCAACCTTCTTTGGAATGTTTACAATCTAATTTAATAGAGTCAAGTAAGCTTATAGATGATATTATACTTAAAAAATATCTTCATAAACTTTCAGATTTGGATATTATACCATTAGATGATGATTTAAAAGAAATAAGTGATATAAGAATTTTTAAGATAACAGAAATGGTATATCAAAATAATGAGTATTCGATATATAAATTTGCATCAGTTTTTAGTGCTGTTCAAAATCTTAATTGTGGTGTATTTATTATTGTAGATAGTGATGGGAAAAAAACAGATTTTTATATGGGAGTTCGTTCTCTTGATGATAAAAGGACTACAAAATCACTAAAAGATACATTACGCAATGCTTTAAGTGGTCAGTTTCCTGGTGTAAAAACTCAAGATTTATTAGATCCTGTTGCGGAAGAATTTTTGTCTAATATAGCCACAAAAAATATTGCTTCAGTTTCATGTGTTGCAAAAAATAAAGATGACGAATTTAAGAATAATGAAACATTTATTCAAGGATTAGAGAAACTTGTACTTGCTATGCAAGGTCAATCATATACAGTAGTTGTATTAGCGAAAAGTACACCTATAGAACAACTAGAGGAAACAAGAAAAGCATATGAAACAATATATACTCAATTATCACCTTTTGCAAATATGCAAGTATCTTATGGTACAAATACTGCATTAAGTATATCAGATGCTTTATCACATGGAACAACAACTGGTAAATCTTATTCAAATAATTATTCAAATCAAAAGAGTACTAGTCATCAAAATAGTACAGCAGAAAGTAATTCTGTATCAAAGCAAGATACATTTTCAACTGTAGCTAAGACATTAAGTAGTGCTGCACTTGGAGTAGCTAGTTTAGCAACAGCACCTTTAACAGGTGGAGTTAGTGTTGTAGCAGCTGCTGCAATTACTATGGGGCAATTTGGAATAAGTAATATGATTCCAAAATCATATTCAAATGGAACATCAATATCAGTAAGTGATAGTATTAGTGAATCCAAAACAGAAGGTAAAACTTTTGGAGAATCAGTGAGCAGTTCTGAAAATAGAACGCATAATAAAGGAATTACAGCAGGTTCATCAAAGAATATGCAACTTATAATGCAAAATAAAAATTTAATTGATACTATGGAAAAGATAGATATTCAGTTAAAACGAATTGATGAATGTGAAAGTGTTGGTATGTGGGAATGTGCTGCATATATATTATCAGACACTCAAGAAACTGCGGAAATGGTAGCTGGGACTTATAAAGCTTTGATGAAAGGAAATAAATCAGGAGTTGAAACTTCCTCTATAAATTTTTGGGGATATCAAAATAAAGAAAAACTTCCTTTGTTAAGGGAATATATAACTAATTTTATTCATCCAGTATTTAAATATAATTCTGGAAATAATATAGTTCCGGTAACTCCATCATCTTTAGTAAGTAGTAATGAATTAGCTATTCAAATGGGATTGCCAAGGAAGTCAGTTTGCGGTTTTCCAGTTATAGAACATGCGGATTTTGGAAAAGAAGTAGTTAGATATAATGAAAACAATAAAGAAAAAAATTTATTATTAGGAAAAATTTTTAGCATGGGTAGTGAAACTAAAACAGCGGTGAATTTGAATTGTGATTCATTAACAATGCATACTTTTATTACTGGTTCAACAGGATCAGGAAAGAGTAATACTATTTACGAAATTCTGAATCAATTAAGAAATTTATATAGAATTCCATTTTTAGTTATTGAACCTGCAAAGGGAGAATATAAGAATGTATTTGGTCAATTTAATGATGTTACTGTATATGGAACAAATCCAAAGATTTCAGAATTATTAAAGATTAATCCTTTTAGATTTCCTAAAGGTGTGCATGTTTTAGAACATTTAGATAGATTAGTTGAGATATTTAATGTTTGTTGGCCTATGTATGCAGCTATGCCAGCTATATTAAAAGAAGCTATGGAAAACGCTTATATTGAAGTAGGTTGGGATATAAGTACATCTGAAAATAAAAAGGGAGATATATATCCAAATTTTGCGGATTTATTAGAACAAATTGAATATGTAATTAATAATTCAAAATATTCATCAGATAGTAAGGGAGATTATTCTGGTGCATTATTAACTAGAGTACGTTCTTTAACAAATGGATTAAATGGTCAAATATTTTGTTCAGATGACTTAAAGGATGAAGAATTGTTTGATAGGAATGTTATTATTGATTTAAGTCGTATAGGGTCAACAGAAACTAAATCATTAATTATGGGACTTATTGTAATGCGTCTTAATGAATATAGACTGGATTCAGGAAAAATTAATAGTCCACTATCACATGTTACTGTATTAGAAGAGGCTCATAATCTATTAAAAAGAACCTCTACGGAACAATCATCTGAAGCTTCAAATTTACTTGGTAAATCTGTAGAATTATTAGCAAATTCTATAGCTGAAATGAGAACATATGGGGAAGGATTTATCATTGCAGACCAATCACCAGGTTTACTAGATATGTCTGTAATTAGAAATACAAATACAAAAATAATCTTAAGATTACCGGAAAAAACAGATAGGCAACTTGTAGGTTATGCTGCTAATCTTAATGATGATCAAATAGAGGAGTTAGCAAAGTTAAAGCAAGGAGTAGCAGCAGTATATCAAAACGATTGGGTTGAGCCTGTATTAGTTAAGATTAATAAATGTAATATATCAGAATCTTACTATAATTTTAATCTACATGAAAAAATATTTGATAAAAATAATGTTCTTTCACAGTTAATAAATTTACTTATTTTTGGAATTGTAGATGAAAATTTAAATTTTGATATTAATAAAATAGAAAAAGGTGTAAATTTTCTTGGGTTTTCTACAAAAAATATAAAATTCACAGAAGAAATTATTAATGAATATAAAAAAACTGGAAAGTTAGAAATATGGAATAAATTTAATTTTGCAAATCTATCTAGTAAGATTACCGATATTCTAAATGTGAGAAATAAAGTAGAGAATTGTGTATTAAATGCACATGATAATAATGAATTAACAGAAATGCTTAAAAGGATTATAATTCAAATATTTCCTGAAGAAAGTGAAGAAGTAATTTTTATACTTAGTCAATGTTTCATGAAAGATATGAGTATACAACAAGATGAAAGTGAAGTTCGTCAAAATATTTATAAAAATTGGATAGACTCTATAAAGGTAAGGGGCATTATTAATGAATCAAATTAATTCTTTTAAAGATATTACAGTTAGATTAAATAATAAATTTGAGAATAGTATTTTAGGAAAACAAGCAAAAAATATAGAGGGTAATTTTAGAGATTATGATTTTCATACTATTAATGAAGTTAGACCTGCAATTAAAAATAAGATGGATGGGTTACAAAGAGAACATGATGTTTATGAAGAGCTTGAAAAACAATATTCATATGAAAAAGGATATTCTATTATACCAGAAGCTTATCTTAGGGACAAAGATGGTAAAATAGTAAAAGATTTTATAAGTGGAGAAGCTAGAAGAATTGATTTTATTGTTGTAAAAGATGATAAGGTTATTGATTCTATTGAGGTAACTTCTAAAACAGCAGATAAAACTATTCAATCAGCTAAAGAAGAGAGAATTCGAGATATGGGTGGAAATTATATTCGTGATAATCATGGAAATATTATTAAAATAGCTGATACAGTACACACAAGAATAGAAAGGAGAGATTAGTTCATGAAAATTTTTGATAAAGCACAATGGCATATTGATGCTGGAGAAGATGCTAATCAAGTTATAAATAGAATAAAGGCTGTATTTAAATTTCTTAATGAGAAAAATATGCTTACAGATGAAGGTAAAGAAATATTTGAGTTAGGAATTGATAGTAGCATTTCTTTAAATGAAAGAATGGTTACAAAAGAAGGATATATATTTTTAGATAAATACTATGATAAAGTAATAGGACTTCAATTTCGAAAAATTACATTAGAACTAAAGAAATTATATAATAACTTTAAATATGCTTAATAATATTATAAGACTATAGACAAATATCCTTTAAAATAATTATTTTAATATTAAAAAGCGTGATAAATGTTACTTAACTATAATAAAATAAGGTATATAATTATAAGGATAAGAGTAATTAGTTTTAGACTAATTACTCTTTATGTATTTAAACAAAAGATTTAATGAGGTGGTATTTAATATGAGTAATAATTGTATAAACTGCTGTGATGGATGTAGAGGAAGATACTGTGCAAGTAAAGTTCCTATATTTGAAAATTTAGAAGATAGTG
>JAUNMG010000009.1 GCA_030531905.1 bacterium
AATTGATATTTATAATTTCATGAAATAAGTAAATTTCATATAAATTTATTTTTTTATTATTTAAAAATAACGGCGACAGCACGCGCACCATAACCAGTATCGGAAGTAATGCTGGTGTCCAAGGAGCCCCACGGCGCACAAGCCAAGTAAAATTTTTGCTCGATTTTAAATTAAATCTAAAGTGACAAATATCTCCATCTTGTATTAAAAATTGTTTTCCTCTAATTTTTAATCATGCCTATACTTACTTGCAAATATCTCTGCTACTTTGATTCCATCAATTGCTGATGTTGTAATTCCACCAGCATATCCTGCTCCTTCTCCTATCGGATAAATTCCCAAAATATTAGAACATAGATTACTATCACGTTCTATTCTTATAGGAGATGAGGTACGTGATTCAACTCCTGCTATAATAGCATCAGCTCTAGCAAAACCTTTAAGTTTATTATCAAAACTATCAATTGCTTCTTTTAAAGAATCATTTATAAACTCTGGAAAAATATCATTGATATTAGCAAAGTTATAATCTCCTTTTATTTCTAGAGAAACTTCTCCTAAACTAGAAGAAATTTTATTTTTTTTATAATCTTTATATATCTGAATTGGTATTTTACCTTTTCCAATTGCGTATGATTTTTCTTCTAACTTTCTTTGAAAATTAATGCCATCAAAAATAGAATCACCATAGTCTTTTGGGCCTACTGAAACAACTACTGCACTATTACTTGTCTTACTATCTCTTTTATAATTACTCATTCCATTAACAACTAAACGATTTTCTTCACTTGAAGCATTTACAACATATCCTCCTGGACACATACAGAAAGAATATACTCCTCTTTTATCTTTTGTTTGATAAGTTAACTTGTAACTAGCACTTGATAATTTTGAATTTTTGCCATACTGATCTTCATCAATCATACTTCTTGGATGCATTATTCTAATTCCTACTGCGAATGGTTTAGGACTCATTTTGATACTATTATCATATAACATTTTAAATGTGTCTCTAGCACTGTGGCCTATTGCTAAAATAAGATTTTCACAAGGAATTTTTTCATTAAAGTTTACCTCTATTTGTTTTAGCTTATTATCAGAGATAGTCAAGTTAGTAAGGATAGTATTATATCTAAATTCTCCACCCATTTTAATTATATTATTACGCATATTGATAATAACTTCTCGTAATAAATCAGTTCCAATATGAGGTTTGTTTTCATATAAAATTTCTTCAGGAGCACCATTTTCTACAAATATTTCTAAAACTTTTTTGCCTCTTTTTAATTTATCTTTAACTAATGTATTTAACTTTCCATCAGAAAATGTACCTGCTCCTCCTTCACCAAACTGAACGTTAGAATTAACATTAAGCTTTCCTGTTTCAAAAAATTCTTCTACACTTTTTACTCTATCTTCAATTTTTTGTCCACGCTCAATCACTAAAACCTTATAGCCAAGGCTTGATAAAATATAAGCACTGAAAAGTCCAGCAGGACCACTACCTACAATAACAATTTTACCATTTAGTTTTTCTTTTCCCGTAACTTCAATTTTATAAGGTATATCTTCTACTTTAGAAATATCAAGTTTCTTATTTTTCTTTAAGACTTTTTCTTCATTAACTAGCTTTAAAATAACTTCATAGACATAAAATATCTTTTCTTTATCTCTAGCATCAATTGATCTTTTATTTATCTTAAAACTAATTAACTCTTCATCTTTTACTTTCAACCTTTCAATAACTTTTTTTCTTAAATAAGATTTACTGTCCTTATTAACATCTATTTTTATTTGTCTAACTTTTATCACTAATATCACTTCCCGCTAATATTCCACTCATCCAAGCAAATGTTAAATTATATCCTCCACAGATACCATCTACATCTATAAGTTCACCAATTACATATAAATTTCTTATTTGTTTTACTTCCATAGTACTTAAATTAACTTCATCTAAACTTAATCCTCCAGTACATGTTTGAGCTTTAGAGTAAGAGTTAGTACCAGTTAGCTCCAAGTAAAAACTTTTAATAGTTGAAATTAATGCATTCCTTTCATCATTAGTTAACTCTTGATATGATTTATCTTTTTTGATATGAGCTAAATCTAAGAATAAATCAACTAATTTATAATTTAATAATGGTTCTAAGAAAGTTTTAATACTTACATCATTTAAAGTTTCACTTCTTTTAAGAAAAAACTCTTCTAGCCTATCAATACTTGGTAGAAAATCTATTTTAATAAATTCATGTTTTTTCTTGTTAAGTCCTCTTGATACATATCCACTTAAATTAAAAATACAAATCCCACTAATACCATAATCAGTTAATTGTAATTCTCCTATTTCTTCTTTTAGAAAATTATCTTCTTCGTATAGACTAACCTTAGCATCACATCTAACTCCATTCCATTTTTTAAAGAAATTTCCTTTAGCTTTTAATTGAACTAATGAAGGTAGAACTTTTTCTATTTTTAAATTAAATTTATTTAAAACTTCATAACCACTATTTGATATGTCACTCACTCCAGCATAAGAACCTGTCGCTAAAACTACTTCATCAGCAATAATTTCTTCATTATTATAATAAACTCTAAACTTATCATTTTCTTTTACTACATCTTTAACAAAAGCATTTTCAATTATTTTAATTTTTTTAGATAAAACTTTTTCTACTAAAATATTTCTGATACTACTAGCTTGATTAGACATAGGATAATAATAACCATTTTTAATCTTAGGAACTACGCCTAATTCTTTAAAGAATTGTTCTACTTTTAAATTATTTTCTTTAGTTATTATTTTATCTAGATTTTTACTGTTAGAATAATAATTGCCTAAATCTTGATTATCATTATAATAATTACATCTACCTGCACCTGTTGCTAAAATCTTTTTACCACAAACTGAATTCTTCTCTAGAATAATTACTTCATTATTATTATTTTTTGACTTTATAGCACAAACAAGTCCACTTGCTCCTCCACCTATAATAATAATTTTTTTCATAAGTATCACTTCCTAAATAAAATTATATCAAAAAAAAGGAATTAAAATCATCCCTTTATTTATTTTTTTACTTTTTCTACAGCCTTTTCTACTTCTTTATTGCGTAAATCTTCAACTGTTGTATAATTTCCATCATTGTAAACTAACACTGCCTTTAAGTTATCTTCTACAGAGTCCTTATTTAAAATAATTGATTTAAATTCATCACTAGTTATTACTTCCCATCTAGCTTCTTTAATAGAATTCTCTACAGTTGCTTTTAAACTTCTTGCCCCTGTTTTTAGTTTTAAAGCTTTTTCTGCTACTGCATCTAAATAATCATCACTATATTTAACTTCTACATCTATCTTTTTTAATTTTTCTATTTCTAAATTTAAAACACTAATATTTGAATCTGTTAAGATTGTCCTTAAACTTTCCATAGTATGTCCACTTAACTGAACAATATTTGAAATTCTACCAACAAGTTCTACTGGAAAATCTCCATGTTTTACAAAGTCCTCAATATTAAGTTTTTTATAAGCTATATCCTCTTTATTTTGACTTTCCTGACTTGTACCAAAACCTATTTTAGAATCAGTATATGAAGACTTGTCTGATACTCCTTTAGCAACATCAGTAAATGCTCCAGTCATAAAAATAGTTAATTTGCTTGTATCAAAACTAACTCTACGATTATTATAACGAACATCATATGTAGTTCCTTGGACAAACGGAAGTAACGTATTTAAAACACCTTTACCAGCAACATCTCCATTACTCTCAGATCCTTTTTTATCGATCTCATCAAGCATTACAATTCCACTTTCTGCTTTTTCAATATCACCATTGGCACTTTCTATTAATCTTCCTAAAAAATCTTCGATATTAGCACCAACATAACCAGGCATTGTAAGTTGAGTTGTATCAATATTTACAAATGGTAAATCTAAAAATTCCGCCACTGACTCAGCAATTAAAGTTTTACCAGAACCTGTTGGTCCCACAAGTAAACAAGTATTTTTAGAAATTGATTCATCTGCTAAAGAATTCATGAATATTGCTGAAATAACATCTTTTTTTGCTTCTTCTTGACCGATAACTCTCTTATCTAAGAACTCCTTCATTTCTTTTGGATTAAATAATACATCATTATCCTGTTCTTTTTCCTCTTGTAAAAATACTTCCTCCAATTCTTGTTGTTTTTTATTTCTTTCTTTCTGTTGTTGTGAAGCATCATTTAACAAAGATTTAAAATGAATTTTCTGTCTATTTGCAATACTAGAAATAGTCTTTTTTATTTCGTTAATATCTGAAGATTTTGCTAAAGAATGATATGTATCAATAGTTCTATATAAGAAATTTTCTACTTCATCTCTTACTTTATCATTACTGAAATTATAACTAGAATCTAAAGATAAAACTAACTCTAAATACATCTCTTCTAGGTTTGAAGATAAACGATTTAATAGTTTTATATTATCAATCTTTAAGATTTCGTTATAGACTTCATCAATTTTCTCTATAACTTTTTGATTATTTATTTCTCTTGTTTCTGAAGCATTTTCATATATACTATAAATTTGACTAATTTTACTTTTAAATTCAGAATCAGACAATTTTAATAATTCCTTTAAATATGATGGTTCTATGGCTATTGCTTCTATTATTTCTTTAGCATCACTTATACTTTCATTACTATTTTCAACATTCGTATAACAGTCAAATAAGATTTTAATTATATTTTCTAAACTTAATGAGAATTCATTTGATGATTCATCAAGTTTATTTTCATTAATATAATCTAATAATTTACTGAAGTTAAAATTAAAAAATATATTTTTACCTGTATCATAGTGATAGAAACTTATAGTAGTTGTTTCATTAACATCATCAAAATATTCGATTAGAGCCTCACTCTTAGATAAGCCTTAATATTTTCTTAATAAATCTTTTTGTAGAATAGGAAATCCCACTACATCTTCATCAGAAAATGCTGTAGAACCATCTGTCATAAGCAAATGCTCATTACCATAGTCATCTACAAAAAAATCATACTCATCATTTTCAATAGTTCCTTCCATAATGTGATCTGGAAAATAGATTCCTACTCCGTTAGTAATCGATTTCTTTCTCATTAAAATCGCAATATATTCTTCATTGTTCATAATTAGTTTTCCCCCTAAATAAATACTAATGTTTAATATAAATCAATTATGTTGATTCGTCAATAAATTATTTTAAATAATCATCAAAATTAAAATTCCTTCTTCTAGAGAGATTCTTCATTTTACGAAGTGCTTTAGATTCAATTTGTCTTATTCTTTCTCTTGTCAAACCTAATTCTCTCCCTATCTCTGCTAAATTCTTTTTTTCTTCTGTCTCATTTAATCCAAAATTTCTGATAATAACTTCCTTATCTCTATCGGATAAAACTGTAAATAATTGCACTATATATTCATTTAACATTTTCTTCATTACTTCTTCACTAACATTAACATCTGACTCTACAAAATCTATCATTTCACTATCACTATCTTCACTAACTGGTTTATCTAGAGAAACTATTAAGGATGTCATTTTATTTAAATTATCTATTTCATTAACGGTTAATCCTATTTCTTTTAATATTTCCTCTTCACTAAGTTCTCTTCCATATTTCTGCTCTAAAAAACTAACTTGCTTTTTATATTTATAATATGATTCTTGCAAATATGTAGGTATCCTAATTGTATGTTTTTGGTTTTGAACAGTTTTATGTATATATTGTTTTATCCAAGGTGTTGCATAAGTCGAAAACTTGTATCCTAAAGATGCATCAAACCTTTCTATAGCAACCATTAATCCAAGATTTCCCTCATTGATTAAATCTAAAAACTCATAACTACCCTTATATTTTTTAGCAATACTAACAACTAATTTTAAGTTAGAATTAAACATTTTATTATATGAATTCCTACATTTAAGATAGTTTTCTACATCTAATAGTAGTTCTTTTTCTTTTAATACTTTAGCATCCTTAAAATCTAAATCAAAGTTCTCATCAAGTTCAGTCTCTATTAATGGTCTTTGTTTTTCTTTTGCTAAATTCATATATTTCTTAATTTGATTAAAATAATCCCTTTCATATTTATTATTTAAATTTGTAAAACTTTTCAAAAGAGTTTTTAATACTAATACATAGTTTTCATTGTAACAACAAGATTTGAAAACAGTTGCTAAATCAAGATTTTTCAAATTAGAAATATGCTTTTCTTTTAATATTTGTATTGTATCAATAGAATTCAAATACTTATAACATTCTTTTACTTCTTCGTCTGTAAGTAATGGATACTCTGCTATTTCACTTAAATTTTAACTGGATCAAGATTAGTATCTTCATCTTTTGATAGTTTTTCACTTTCTATTATATCTTCTTCTGTTATAGATTCTTCTATTAAATCATTTTCTGTAATATCTAAATTTATTTCTTCTTTCATACATCTTACCACCTAATAAAAAATAATTATACCTATTATAACACTATTTTTTATATCTTGAAATAATTAATTATCTTCGTTGAAAACAGTAATTAATAAGAATGAATCCCATAAAAATTTGATACTACATCACAACTTTTATGAAAGAAAATTTTTGGATTTGTATATTTATCACATAGAAGACTATTTTTATAGTTAGTTTTTAATAAATTATTTTCCTATTCTTTAGTTATTTTTTTCTTTGAATAACAATAAAATTAAATAGGGTGAAGATATGAAAAAGAAACTTGATATTTTTCTTTTTATTGCGATAATAATACTTGCTTTATTTGGTTTGATGATGATATATTCAGCATCATCTATTTGGTCTGAATATAAGTTTAATGATAGTTTTTATTATTTTAAAAGACAGCTTATTTTTATAGTAATTGGGATATTTTTAATGTATACAGTATCTAAAATAGATTACAGAATTTATTATGAAAAATCAAATAAAATATTATTAGTTTGTTTTATTCTCTTAATACTTGTATTAATTCCAGGTATAGGAAGTGTTAGAAATGGTAGTAGAAGTTGGTTTGGAATTGGCTCTTTAGGGATTCAGCCAAGTGAAGCTGCAAAACTTGCCTTAATTATTTTTACTTCTAAATACTTATCAAAAAACAATAAATTTGTTAAAAGTTATAAAGATGGAGTGTTTCCGATACTTGGGGTTGTTTTTTTATTTTTCGGTCTCATTATGTTACAACCAGATCTTGGAACAGGAATGATTTTAGTAGTTTCAATAATTTCACTTTTATTTATTGCGGGAGTTAACATGAAATTTTTTATAGGTTGCGGAATATTAGGTGTAATTGGAGTGATTATTTTAATTATAATAGCTCCATATCGTATGGATAGAATTACTTCATTTATTGATCCATGGAAAGATCCATTAGGCACTGGTTTTCAAATAATTCAAAGTTTATATGCGATTGGCCCTGGAGGACTTCTTGGTACAGGATATCTAAATTCTATTCAAAAACAGTTTTACTTGCCCGAGCCACAAACAGATTTTATTTTTTCAATTATAGCAGAAGAATTTGGTATTTTAGGAGCAATCTTTGTTGTTTCGATGTTTTTATTTATAATATATAAGGGTTTAAAAATAGCTTTAAATTGTAATGATTTATTCGGAAAATATTTAGCATTTGGAATGATTTTTCAATTGAGTTTTCAGGCTATGATGAATTTAATGGTAGTGATTGGAATGATACCAGTTACTGGAGTAACACTTCCCTTTTTATCTTATGGGGGTTCATCTTTATTAATTACTATGTTCTCAATGGGAATAATTTTAAGTATTTCAAGACATCAAAAATAGTGTAAAGTTAGTAATATGAAATTAACTTTTAGTTCATGTCATTTTGATAATGAAAATTTTTAAAACAGAACAATTAAGAACATTAATAAATTATTAAATAAAAGTAAAATGTATCTAAACATATAGAATATTTAATTGTTTTTTGTGAGATTATTGTAAATTAATAGACTAATAACAATATATATGTAGCAAGAAAAAAGAGGAGTATTCAGTTTTATAGGTGAATGACATCCTCATAAATTTGAGTGGCACTCTACATTTATAGAGTGTCTATTTTTTAATACAATAAGGTAGACGATAATAGAATTTTGTAATTGTATCTAATAACTTTTTATAGCTAAAAATTTTATTTTTTATTAGTATTAGATTCTGTTTTTTTCTTTTCTATAGAATGATGTTTAGTGAAGACATTATTATATGCATCATCAAACATTGAAACATATTCACATGATGTAGAATAATTTCTCCAATTTAACCATCCATTATAACAACCAGCATATTCGTATTCATTAAATTCAGGATATTGTTTTTTTATTTCTTTTATTCCTAAAAAGGCAGAGCAAACATTAGCATAATCATTATCTTTTAATAAATTATAGCAATCGTCATAACTCAAATTATAATTTGCTTGAAAGTTTGGTAATGAACTAACTGTATTTTGTTGAGTTAATCCTAAATCATAGTTTCCTTCTCCATTGCAAGCAACCTGTCCACTGGAATTGAAATTACCTCTTGTTTCTACATAAATAATTGACATTAGAGAATCAAAAGGAATTTCATTAATAATTGACTGTTCATAAATAAAGTGTTGCAATGGTGCTGATAATTTGCAATTTTCATATATTTTATCTTCATCAGTTAAATCTAAATTCTCTAATTCGCTTTGTCTTTTATATATTTTTTCTATACTATCACATTCATAAAAATCATTTAATACTTCTCTTTTAATATCACTTGTTTCGTTTAAATCTGTAATTGCTAAATTATTTTCTTTATTTGAAATTTCCTTTAAATTCATTGGTACTTCTAAATTTATAAAATTATTATATTTCATATAATTTGCAACTGCTTCAGAAGTATCTAGTTTACTGTTCTGATTATTACTTAAACTAATTCCCTCAGACAATGAAAATATAGTAATAATTGCACTACTAAATATCTTTATATTAATTGCCTTTCTTTTTTTCATATTTTTAGTCCCCCTAATAACTGTTGCAAATTATATCATATTTTTATTAATTTGTCAAAAAAACAAGACATTCACGTCTTGTTTTATATTAATTATCTCTATTATTTGAACGATTTCTTTTTCTAGAATTTTTAATTCCTTCTTTTTTAGCGTTTCTTCTTCTTACTCCTGGTTTATCATAACATTCTCTTTTTTTGCATTCTGAAGGGACACCATCTCTAGCTACTTTTTGCTTAAATTTTCTTAAAGCCATATCTAGATTACCATTTTTAACAGTTACTTGAGTTGCCATTTTTCTCCCTCCCTTCGTCTTCACTACTAACGAGTATAGCAAAACTTTCGTTATTTTTCAAGAATTTTTGACAAGTTTTTTATTATTTTTGTGCTAAAGTTCTAATTATTTCATAAATATACCTTAAAAACATTCCTATATGACTACCACTATTATAAACAAATAACAAAAAATAGTTTATTATTGGCAGTAAAAATATTATACCAAGTACTACTAATATATTCCTTTGCTTCTTTATATGTTCAACTATTTTAATGGACAAAGATCATCTTCTGCAATTCTTCTAATCGAACTGCCAACACCTTTTCCGGCTTCCATCAAAATTTTTATAATATTAACAAATGAATTAATTATAGTACCACTAATATAATTACTACCTCCTATTATTTCATCTAAATCCTCTATTTTTTTCATGATGAGCAACTCCTAGGGTGCACTATTCCTTCAAATACACCAGATAAAAATATTACAGCAGAAGCTATACCTAAAGCTACCCAAGCAGAAAAACCACCCTGAATTTTTTCAAGTTCATTGTTATTTAACTTTTTCATATATCATCCTCCCAACATTTTTTAAAAATATTAAATAGAAATTTTTTATGGTTATAAATACTGATGATAATTGTATCATTATCCTTATATTTATTAGGAAATTTGATTTTAAATAAAACTTCATGATACCACTTCTTATTTTGTTTTATGACATTCCTATTAACAGCGACAACTTCATATTTTAATCTTTTATTATCTATATATAAGAAATTATTATTTTTAATAAGTTTATAGTCACTACTATCTAAATAAGATTTAGTATAATTTTTTGTTACAACTATTGTATTTAAAACTTTATAATCCCTGTACTTTTTACTGTAAAAAATACTAATAATAAATATTTCAGTAAATATAAAGACAATAACTATAAAAATAATTAATCCAAATTTTTCATAATCATTCTTCAGATAAAATACCTCCCTCTAGTTTAATAATTCTATTAAACAAATCATTATTATCATAACGATGAGAAATAATAATTATTATTTTATCTTTTAAATATTCAAAAATATTTTTAAGTATTTTTCTCTCCTTTAAAATATCTATTTGACTTAAAGCTTCATCAAAAATATAAATATCACTCTTCTTTAAAATACTTCTTGCTAGTATAATTCTCTGTCTTTCTCCTCCACTAAAATTAAGACCATTTTCTTCTACCAGCTGATTATATGATAAAGAATTGTTGTCAACTAATTCATTTACTAAAGTTAGTTTTATCACCTTATCCACTTCTTCTTTAGTATAATCTTTTCCTAAAGTAATATTATTATAAAGTGTATCACTAAATAGAAATTCTTGTTGAGAAATATAAGTAATATTACTTCTAAGACTATCTAGATTATAGTGATTGATATCCATATTATTTATACTTATCATTCCAAACGGAATTTCTAAATAACGCATCAATAATTTTACAAGTGTTGATTTTCCACATCCACTAGGTCCTAACAAAAGTATCTTATCTTTAGAATTTATTATCAAATTAATATTTTTTAAAAGAGGTTTACTGTTGTATGAATAAGATAAATTCTGATATTTTATTTTTTTTAAGGAATAATTATTATTAAAATCACTAATCACAAATTTTTCTCTTTTGATATTGAATAAATCTTCTATTCTTTGTTTAGCAAGAATGTAATTTGGATAATCATGAACTAGATTAACGATGTTAGATATAGAAGTATTTAAAAATGTTAAAATACTTTGATAGATGATTAATTGACCTAAACTTAAATTAGTCCTTATTACTTCATAGCTTCCTAATCCTAAAATTATTACTTGAAATAAGGCATTAATATTATTTGAAAAGTAAGTAAATAGTTCCTGTGTTAATGATAATTTATAGACTGATTCTAAAAAATTTTGATATTTAATTTTTAATTTATCCATAACTAATTTTTCAGTATGCATTCCTTTAATTACATCCATACATGATAATACTTCTACTAAATATGAATTTAGTTTTTCTTCCCTTCTATTATATTTTTTTATTTTAGATTTAAGTTTTGGTTTTTGTAATATATTAAGGATAATTAAAAATATAAATAATATCATTGAACATATTGTAAGTATCTTATTAATATTAAATAAGAGTACTATAAAGATAAAACTTGTGAAAATATCTGTTGAGCATACAGTAAAAAGCTTTACGGTGTATCCTTTTACATAGGATAAATCTCTTATTCTTGAAAGTATTTCTCCAGTAGTTCTATTCTTATAATAAAGATATGGAAGTAAAATAATTTGTTTATATGTCTTTAAAGTTATTTTATAGTCTAAAAGTTCGCTGTATTTAGTAATAAGAATATTTCTTAGTACAGCAGAAATTTCTTTTAAAATATAAATTACTCCAACTATTAAAGAAATAATCATTATATTATTACTAACTTTATACTCAATACTAAAATTAAGTAAGTATTTAAAATGAAAAGCAGATAAAATATGAAATAAAAAGTATGATAGGTTTAAATACAAAATAGTTAGGAATAATTTCTTATGTTCATTAAAAAAGCAACTAATAGTTTCCTTTATCTCTTTGTTTTCTTGAAAATTTGGTAATTTTTTATTCGGGGTTAAAAATATATAGTTATTACTAGACATTAATTTAAATTCCGAAGCTGAGATTAATCTTTTACCTTTGGCGGGGTCCATTATAACAATTTTATTTGCTTTTAAATCTATATCATAAATCACTACAAAATGCTGATAACTTTTGTTTATGATAACATGAGATATACAAGGTAAACTAGACTTATTAAGACTTTCTAACTCTCCTTTCATTGCGATAGAAGAAAATCCTAAACTCTCACTAGCAGTAACTAGATTATATGCAGTAACACCGTTTTTAGTAGTATTTGTGAGTTGTCTTAAATATTCCTTAGAACAATTTCCTCCATAATGCCTAATAATAGAAAGCAAACAACAAATACCACAATCCTTAATCCCATCTTGTAAAATAACTTTCATATGTCAATTTATAATACCTCCTACTTCTATTATTGTAGAAGAAATTACTTTTTCCGGAAAAAATTGAAAAAAAAAGATTCTTAAATAAGAATCTTACTATCATTAATGGTGTCCGCGAGGCGACTCGAACGCCTGACCGATCGCTTAGAAGGCGATTGCTCTATCCAGCTGAGCTACGCAGACATAACCAACTGACAAGATAAATTATACAACAATATGTAATATCTTTCAAGTGGTTTTTTTACTTTTTTATATAAAAATAAATAACAGATATCATCAGTACTCCTTAAATGGTTTTTACTTTTTGATTTAGAGATTTATTCTTAATTCTTCTAACGGAACTTTCAACTGCAGACTTATCATGTTCACTGTAAATGAATTTAATTATATTTTCTATATCATTATAGTCTATATGAGATTCAGCTTTTTGACCTAAAAATTCCAATATATCATTACTTTCAGTTGAAATGTTAATTTCTTTCCTACACTTAACATAATTTTGCATATTTTTCTGAACAGAACTTAAATACTCAGTAACTAAAGGAAGCTTTAAACCAACAGATTGTAAAGCAAGAAGATTTTTATGATACCACTTTGCCTCTTTATTCATAAATCTAATATAAGATATAATTTGGTTATCTAACTCATCGCTACTTTCTATATTACTATTTCCAATTTCTATAATATCACTTAAATTTATATCATTAAGTGGATATTCTAAGTTATGTTCATTTAACTCAATAAATGACTGTTTAATTTGATTTTCAAGATCTTTTCCATCTAATTTTGTTATGTTAATAATATTATAATTATAATCCATAATTGCATATAAATCATCATGAATAGTTTTAATTACAATATAGTTATCAATAAGATTAAAATTTAAGAAATCAAAACCATACCTATCACAAACACTATGAAATTCACTAGACAAATTAACCTCTTCTATAGTTTTCTTTCTTTGATACTTTTTAATTTTTGTTTTTATATCATCAAGATTATTAAAATCAGTTATACCTATTGCATCTAGTAATATATCTATGGTATATTCTTTATCATTTGACATTAATTTTTTGGATATATCAAGAACTAAATCATATTTATCAATATTTGCTTCATGTGATATATCAACTAATATATCGCCAACTTTAGATACTAGTTCTTCATCAAAAGTTGGACTAGTAATTTCTAAATCATTAAGAAATTTTAGTTCTTCATAATCGAGCTTTTTAAAACTTGATTTCATATGGTGACATAGTCTATTAACTCTTGGATTATATGGAATATCATCCTTTACATCCTTAATTAAATATCTGTCATGATAAAGACCTAATTGATTTAGTATATGAATCATGGAATTCATTTTAATTTTAAAATTTTCATCATCAAAATTAATTGTCTCTTTATAAAATAATGAATAGACTCTATAAAATTCAAAATCAATTTTCATATCCATTTCAGCTAATTTATCCATATTATCCCTCTTCTTTTGCACTGTATTTTAACATAAAGTATCAAAAAAAACAATTAAAAAACAATATCTAAAAAAATATTGTTCTTTATTTTATATCATTTAATCCAATTGTTTCAACATTTTTCCCATCAACATTTATCATGACTTGTCCTACATCATAATTAGCAAAAACAGAATATGCTAAAGTATAAGTAACTTCTTCTAAAATTTTATTATCGCCATCAAAAATAGCATTATTAAAGTTAATTGTCATCACGTTTTCTGCTTCTTTATAATCAAGTAATTTGGTATTACTATTTAAAAAGCTCATTAAGTTTGGTTCATATATATAACTTGCAGTTAACTCATCAATTATAATTTTTATTTTTTCATCATTATTATTTAAATATTTAGTAACAGGTACATAATAATTTATTCCATCTATCTGTTCTAGATAATAAACAACTACTTTATTAATATCTTTTCTTGACTTTATGTCATAGCTTTTATTAATTCCAATACTTTTATCTAAGACTTTATTATAACCATCAATAGTTTCACCATTAACCTCTATTATAACACCATCAATTTCTCCTAAATCCATGACACTATAGACGATAGATTCAATTATTTTTTCAACTTTTTCTTTATCCTTAATTAATTTATTATCAAAATTAAGAGTTAAATAATGTTCATCATAATACACTTCTAGAAGTTTTGTATTTTCTGGAATTGTTGCTTTTAGCCCATCTGGAAATTTAGCATTATCATTTATGGTTAAGTTCTTAATTAGTTTTCTTACTTGTTCTTCCTTTGTTGTAGAGTCTAACAATATTTTAGTTTTAACTAAATAGTCATTCTTATCTAATAAATAAATATTATTAGTTCCTATTCCCGTTATATATTCGACCTCTAAATTTGTTTTTAATGCATCATCTTGATAGAGACTAGGAATTGAGTATACAACTAATAAAACAAAGGCAGTTAATGTTGTTATAAATATTTTTCTTAAAGCTTTTTTCTTTAGCATAATAAATATCACCTAGTCAATAATATGAAAAATCGTACTAAAATAGTACGATTTATAGTGAAATTTCACCTAATTTTAATAATTCTACAACAGCACTTGCTCTACCATTTACTCCTAGTTTTTGCATTGCATTAGAAATGTGATTTCTTACTGTTTTTTCACTTATTTGTAAATCCTTAGCTATATCTTTAGTTGTTTTATTAAGTATTAATAGTTCAAACACTTCTTTTTCTCTATTTGTAAGAATTTTATTTGACATAGTATTCTTCCCTTCTTTTATACTTACCTAGAGTATTGTATGAAACAAGAGTAAATACGTTCAGTCAAAGTGCCTAGCTTTTCTTAAATGTTACAGTAATATACATTTTCTCTTCGTAGTTAGATTGAACAAGTCGCATGATATTGTTTGCTATACTACTATCATGTTTTTCTTTAATAGCTACTACTTCAATATTCTTTTGATCTATCTTTACAAAACTATCTAATTCTAACTTTTCCTTGATTTGTTTTTCTAAGTTTTCTTCTTGTCCTTGAAGTTGATTCAAGTATTTTAATTGCTCATAAGCATTATTCTTTTCATCTGTTGTTGCCTTTTTATTTGTAAGTTTTTCTTGTAAACTTACCATTTGTTCTTGACGTTCTTCTTCTAAAGAAACTCTCATTGCAACTAAACTAGATGTTTCCTTGACAGTTGCTTTTTTCTTACTACTTTTAGTAACAACACTATTATTTTTATCTCCTATTAACAAATCATTTGGCATTGTAATGTAATAGACACTAAGAACTAATATCAAACTAAATAATGTTAAAAACCATAAATTTTGTTTGTTTATCATACGAAGCCTCCTCCTTACGATAAACTATATGTTCCAAAAAAAAAGAATATTACAAGAATATTCTTTATTTAACTTCTTTTCCGCATGCTGGGCAGAATTTTGTATCTTTATCCATTTTATTTCCGCAAGCAGTACAAAATTTTGTATCAGCGCTTGTAGCTGTTGCTGTAGAACTTGATTGTGTATTTTTAGTAATAGAATTCATAACAACATCATCCATTGGTTTCTTACCTTCATATTTTGCTTCACCACAACCCAAAATCAAATAGAAGATTGGTTGAAGTAAAATAAGACCTACTGCGTATGAATCTTCCTTACCAAAACTACGTGCAATACTTACATTTAAAATAATAGCAAAATAAATTGAAGCAGCAAGTGAAAGTAAAGATCCTATAACAGGGATACATGAAAGGCATCCACATACGAATACTATTAAAATCCACCATGGACTAATTCCAACCATATCACATAATAGATATTGATTATAGAAAGGAATTAATGCTCCCCATCCTGGTTTTCCACCCTTAACTAAAATTTTCCATTCTCCAATAATCTTTAACACTAATACTGCTATTACAATTAAGAATATAATTCCTATAAAAATCATCATTCCTATTGCAAATCCACCTATAGCACTGCCTACAGCATATGAATCATAACTTGACATCTTCTTCACTCCTTTATCACATAATATCACATAATTATATTTTATGCTACTAAATAATAAATTATTTTTCTAAACTTTGTAAAGCATAGATTAAAGCAATTTTTCCTGAATCATAGGTAAGCGAACCTTGTTGATATGCAATATAAGGTTTTCTAATAGGGCCATCACAACTTATTTCTATACTAGAGCCTTGAGTGAATGAACCACTTGCCATAATAACTTGATCATCATAACCTGGCATATCCCATGGAATTGGTGTTGATTTGGCATCGATTGGAGAGCCACTTTGAATTCCTTGTGTATATTTTATTAATTTATCTGGATCTTCAAAGATAATATTTTGAACAATATCAACTCTCTCTTCATTATATCTAGGCTCTACCTTATAACCTAGTTTTTCTAAAACACATGAAGTTAAAATTGCAACTTTCAAACTAGATGCTACAACACTTGGAGCCAAAAACAATCCTTGTAAGATACTTTTATTAATTCCAAGAGTTGGACCTACTTCTCTACCTTCACCTGGAAGTGTTAATCTTTCTCCAACTAAATTAATTAAATCATGACGTCCTGCAACATAAGCCCCATTTGGTGCAATACCTCCACCTAAATTTTTAATTAAAGAACCAACACAAATATCTGCCTTAGTAGAACCTAATTCTTTTTCACTTACAAATTCACAATAACAATTATCTACCATAATAATAATTTCATCATCAATGTCTTTAATAAAAGAAATAACTTTATCTAATTTAGAAATACTAAGACTACTTCTTGTAGAATAACCTTTAGATCTTTGAATTTCAATAACTTTAACTTTATTTTTAGTAATAAAATCTTTTATTTTTTCATAATCGAAATCATTATCTACTAAGTCTATTTGATGATACTTTATACCAAATGATTTCAAACTACTAGGATTATCTTTAATACCAATAACTTCATGTAGGGTATCGTATGGCTCTCCACTAATAGAAAGTAAGATATCACCTGGTCTTAAAAGAGCAAAAAAAGTAACATTCAAGGCATGAGAACCTGATACAAACTGATTTCTAACTAAAGCATCAGGAAAATTAAGGACTCTAGCAAAAATCTTTTCTATTTTTTCTCTTCCGATATCATCATAACCATAACCTGTAGTTTGGTTAAAATCATTTTCGCATAATTCTTCTTCATGAAAGGCCTCTATTACTTTACTTGTGTTTTTAAAACAAATCTCATCTATTTTAGAAAATTCATCCTTACATAGTTTTTCACAATCATTTACTAAATTTAATATTTCTTTATTCATTAATAAGTACCTCCATCTGCTACTATAATTTGATTATTGATGTAGCTTGCATCATCTGATAACAAGAAATAAACGATTTTTGCTATTTCTTCTTCTTCTGCAAAACGCCTAATAAATATCTTTTCTTCTTCACTTGCAATATAGTCACTATCTAAATCTTTCATTTCATTTTCCGTTTTAACCCATCCAGGAGCTACTGCATTAACTCTAACAAAAGGTGCATATTCAAGTGCTAAATTATGAGTTAAAGAATTAAGTGCAGCTTTAGAAGCATCATAGTCAAGTGACATAGGAAAATATTTATTAATACCATTTGTTGAGGAAATATTAACAATTGAACCACTCTTATTTTGATACATCATATCTCCTACTAACTTACTTACTAAAAATGTACCTACTACATTTACTTCTAATGTTTTCATAAAATTTTCTTTAGTCTTATCATCATATAAACTATCTAAGCAAATAGCAGCATTATTAACTAAATAATCGATATGGCTAAAATTATCTTTAATTTCTTCAATCATATTATTTACTTCATCTTCTTTAGAAATATCACATTTAACTAGTAATACTTTTACCTGATAAGATTTTTCTAATTCTTCTTTTAATGCTATAGCAGAATTTTTACTTGTATTATAATTTATAATAACATTTATCTGTTTACTTGCTAAAAACCTTGCTATAGCCTTTCCTAGTCCACTAGCTCCACCTGTAATTAAGGCAACTTTACTACTCATAATAATCACTTCCCTTTTTCTTCTAAATTATATATTAAAAGCATCTTTTTTTCAATAATCAAGTATTATTTACAAATAAATTAGCATTTTTTTAAATTACTCCTTCTTTTAAATTTACTTAATTTAAGCAAGTATTAAGTAAGATTTAAGCAAGATAACTATTAATGAAATAGCTATCTTTTTCTTTATATAACTAAATTTATCAAAAAAAAAGAGCAATTAAGCTCTTGATGAATACTTACCATCTGCTGTTGTAACAAGAATTTTTTCTCCTTGTTCAATAAACATAGGAACTTTTACTACTAAACCTGTTTCAACAGTAGCATCTTTAAGTGCATTATTAGTTGTATTACCTCTAACTGCAGGTTCAGTTTCAACTACAGTAAATTCTACTTTATCAGGTAAATCAATACCTAACAATTCACCTTCATATAGGATAACATAAACATTCATATTTTCAATTAAGTAGTTTTTATTATCCCCTACTTGACTAGCACTTAATTCTAATTGTTCATAATTATCCATATTCATGAAGAAATAAGTATCTCCTGTATTATATAGATATTGAACATTTTGTTTATTAATATTTGCTTTTTCAAATTTAACATTTGTATTAAATGTCTTTTCAACGATTCCACCTGTTCTTAAATTACGAAGTTTGGTTTTCATAAAAGCAGAACCTTTTCCTGGTTTAACGTGTAAAAATTCTACTACTTGATAGATTTGTCCATCAATAATAATTGTTACACCATTTTTAATATCATTTACATTAATCATTATTTTCCACCTCGCTGTATTCTTTTATGAACTCTAGATTTTGTTTTTACCTTATTCTTAGAATAAGTGTCAACTACTTTCTCATCAGTTCCAGTTAATGAAGCTTCAGCTTGCAATTTTATTAATCTTTCATAATCAATTGTTGAATGAAGTAAATCCTTCTTGTATGGTATTTGCATCTAATCTCTCCTATTACTTCTTTTCTTTATGAACAGTATGTTTTCTACATCTAGGACAATATTTATTCATTTCTAGACGTTCAGTTGTATTTTTTACATTTCTTTCATCTCTATAATTTTCTTCTTTACATTCACTACAAACTAGTGTTTTGTTTTGTCTATTTCCTACTTTTGCCATGTTATCCCTCCTTACGTCTATAGGTATTATATCAGAAAAGTCTAAAAAAGCAAAAGATTTTTTGATATTTTACTAACTTTTATTGATTTTTAACTAATATATCTTCATGAATACACTCTATTTTTTTAAATCTTTATTGCCAACTTTAATTTTTTTACTTCTAGGATTTTAATCTATAATTTTAGATCTAACTTTTAAGTTAGTTGAAACGTAACTAACAGATTGTTATAATTTATGCATCAAATATTCTTCTCATTACTTTGATTACTTTTTCAAAAAAAAAGCATCCATTGAATGGACACTTTTATAAATTATAAATTTTTATCAATTTGGATTACTGCACGCGCACCGCTATCAGTATTTTTAGTATTGTTGTTATCCAAGTAACCTTGACGGAAAACAAACCAGGCAATAGGAGAATTTGAAGAGTTAGAAGACATTGTACAGTATGCTTGATTATATAATCCACTTTCATTTGCTGTATTATCCTCATAACTTCCACCATATGTTTTTGATTCATTTAAATAATTATGCATCCAGTCTGGACATGAACCTTGATTTCCAAGAGCAGTAGAATCCTCTAAATCTTTCCTAACCAAACAACTAGTTGCTGAAACTTCTTGAGCTGTTATCATTCTTGCTTTAGCTGTTCTTTTAGGAAAAGTAAGTGCTGTCTCATCTGAATTATATGTATTAATACTGCATATAACTTTATAACTAGAATCTACTGTACATCCTGTAAAAGCATTTGTTCCGTTGAAGTTTGTCGTTCCCATTTGATAAGTCATATCATTTACGTTAGACCAAGTTTTTGTTGCTTCTTCTAATTTTGTTATTACAGTTATTGGTCCTTTTGTATTATTTCCATCTGTACCATACTCTTCTTCAGTACCACCTGCAGCGATATAGTCTTCTTTTGAAATCCATGGAACATTTTTAACAGTATTTTCTCTTTGTTGCAATGTTAATGTTGCTCCATCATCGTGTAGGACATAGAAATAATGATTTTCTGTATCACTTACAGCATATCTAACAATAGTTCCTTGAGTACAACTATTAGCATCACTATTTTCTAAACAAGTAGTTTTTTCACAAGTTTCTTCTTCACCATTAATACAATAATTTGTAGCTGTTTTATCTTCTTGATAATTATATGCTTGAATTACATTAGAATCAATTTTTGTTAATGCTTGTTTTCCGGTAGGAAAATCCAAATTACTTTTAGCAAGACCAACATTACTTCCAAATGTTACTGTAATATTTTCTTTTTCATTATTTAAAATTCTAACCTTTATTATTTTGGTATCATCACTACTTCCTGTTTTAGAAATTGTATACCCTAAAGTAGTAGGTGCATCATCTCCAGTAGTTAAATAACCAATTTCAATATTGGCATTTTCCTTGCTTGTTGAGTAATATAAATTATATTTTGCTTCTACTGGATTAACATTCTTTAGGCTTATTATTACTGTCTTTACTTGATTTGGTTCTACGACAGCTTGATTATCATCATCTAATTGATCTGAAGTCATTGAAGGTTTTAAGTCTCCAGTAACAATATTTAATGTTCCCTTACTTTCACTATAAGTAGTAAACAAAGCATAACTTCCGCCTATTAAGATAATTATGATTAATGCTACAATCGCTATTATATATCCATTACTTAAATTTAATTTTTCTTTTAAGAAATACTTTAACTTCACACATATCACCTATCTTCACTATTTTTATCATATCATACCTAAAATTATTATACAAATGATTTGACACTAAAAAAACACTATTTTACAGTGCCTTTATTTATAATATTTACGGATTTAATGTAAAATATGCATTTGTTATTCGTTTCGAAATTCTCATTGTTACTAAACTAGCATAATCTGTTGCAGTATTGGGCATTGATGAGTTTGGTGAAACAACAGCAATTGACATTTTGGGATTATTACTTGGCGCATATCCAATAAAGTTAGATGTTATGGTTTCAGTATCAATTACACCATTGTTATCTGTATCAATAAAACTTTGTGATGTTCCTGTTTTACCACTAGGATCATAACTATAGTCCATATAACCTCTACCATATCCACCACTTGAATTTATAACAGCGTGAAATCCTTCTCTAACACGTGCCATATATTCTTCTTTTGTATCTATTGAGTTTAAAACTTTTTTATCAAATGTATAAATTGTTTTTCCGATAGTTTCATCATTAGTAGCTTCATGTACTTCTTTTAATAAATGAGGTTGCAATCTTGACCCACTATTAGCAATAGTTGAAATATATTGTGACAATTGAATTGGAGTATAAGTTTCATATTGTCCGATAACATAGTCAAGTAAATTACCTGCTTGAGTATCTTTTTTTGCTCCATACCCCAAACTTTCTACAGGTAAATCAATTTCAGTTTTAACACCTAATCCAAATGAATGATACATACTTCTATACTTATCAAAAGCTTCTTGAACTAGAGGAAGTCCCATACCTCTTGAATATTCATAACCAGATACTCTAATTGCTGTTTTAAACTGATAAACGTTACTTGATTTAGCAAGAGCGGTTATATCATTAATTCTTCCAAGTGTATGAGATGAACATTTTTCATTTGTACCTTTAATTTTAATACACTCATCTATCATATTCTCGCCTATTTTAATTGCACCATTATTATATCCAACTAAAATAGATGCTCCTTTTACAACAGAACCTGGAGTTACAGGAGATGTTAATAAACTAGTTGTATTATCAATAATAACACCATCTTTTACTTGTTTTGATGACATTGCAAGTATCTCTCCTGTTTGAGGATCTTGTATTATTGCTCCAGAATGATCATAATACTTTGTATTAGCTTCATTTTTAGTATTTAAAACCTCTTCACTTAATATCTTTTCTAATTCTTGTTGCAACCTTATATCGATAGTTAAAACTATATCATTACCTCTTTTACCTTCTTTTACAAGTTTTAATTCATTACTATTAACTACTTCATATAAAGCTTTTTCTCCCTTTAAATATGATTCATATTGTTTTTCTAAATAACTAATTCCTACTCTATCGTTTAAAGAATATCCCTTTTTTAAATATTCTTTTTTCTCTTCTTGTGGAAGTCCTTGTGAAGAAGATGACACTTTACCTAAAATTGTTTTAAATGTATCCCCATATGGATAAGTTCTTTCCCAATCAAGCTTAGTATTAAATCCATCAAGTGAGGTATTATTTTCAGCAATATATGCATATTCTTCATCTGTTACATCACCTGTTTTAATTGTTTTTTCATCATAAGTATATCCTTTATTCATTAAATAATATAAATACGAAGCTTTATTATCATCTTCACTCATACTATTTAATTCTTCTATACTTACTCTTTCTATTTTTAAATTCTTAATATCAGTAGCAGTTAGTTTTCTTTGCTCATAATCATTCCATTCTTTTTTAGTAATTTTTTTCTTTACTTTTTCTGGATATAAATCTGCATAAAACTCACGCTTCATTCTATCATTAACTTTATCATAATCCAAACTTAATTTCTTACTAACTGTATAAGCAAGTTCTAATTCTTTTTTAGTACTAATTTTCTTATTTTTCTTAAAATAAATTGTTTTAACTGCAATATTATCTACAATAATATTTCCATTTCTATCATAAATTCTACCTCTAGGTGTTGATGGTCCTTCTACTGTATCATAAGAAAGTTTTTCTAATTTTTTACTATATTTTTCTTTATCTATTATCATTACTTGATAAAGTTTAACAAACACTACTAAAAAACATAATATTACTACAATTAAAACAAATAAAACTCTTCTTTGTTCTACTTCATCTAATAATGGACTTTTCTTTTTATTTAGTCTTTGTCTTTTTTTCATGTTTGTCCCTTCTTTCATTAATAGTTTATCACATATTTCAAAAGTTATTTCATATATTTTTATAGGTGATTAATATTTATAAGAAAATTATTGAAAATTATATTAATACGACATTAACTCCTAGTATTATTAAAGATTATGCATCTAATAATAATTTTAATATTTCTTCTAGTGAATCTATTATATTATATAATTTTATAAAAGAAAATTACAAAATTATACTAAATGGAAATAATGAAGTATTACTTAAATTAAAGGATTTAATAAGGCAAGATTTATATCAGGAGGTTATAAAACTATATAATTATTATAAAAATAAGTTTTTCTAAAAAAAATTACTATTTCTAGTAACTTTTTTTTGTTATTTCGTCATTTATTTTTGTTATAAATTCATCTATTGATATAGTTGTTGTATCACGACTTCCATGTAGGCGATAACTTACAGTTTGACTATCTTTTTCTTGATCTCCTAAAATTAAAGTATATTTAATTTTTTTAGTTTGAGCTTCACGTAAACGATAACCTAATTTTTCATTACGATCATCAACTTCACATCTTATATTAGCTTTGTCTAGCATATCTTTTACATAGTGAGCATACTCTCCTTGATGTTCGCTTGAAACAGGAATAATACTAACTTGAACTGGTGCTAACCAAAGAGGTAAATTGCCTTTTGTTTCTTCAAGTAAGAATGCAATAAATCTATCTAATGAACCAAGAATTGCTCTATGGATAACTACAGGTCTTACTTTTTTACCAGATTCATCGACATATTCAAGTTCAAATCTTTCTGGAAGTAGGAAATCTAATTGACAAGTTGATAAAGTTACATCATGACCAATTGCACTTTTTACTTGAACATCTAATTTAGGTCCATAGAAAGCTGCTTCACCTTCTGCTTCATAATATGGAATTTCTAGTTCATTTAACACTTTACGTAGTTCATTTTCAGCCATATCCCACATTTCATCATTATCAAAATATTTTTCTTTATCATTTTTATCTCTTAGAGAAAGTCTAAATTCATAATCATTAAAGCCAAAATCTTTGTAAACATCTAATATTAACTTAACAACTCCTGCAAATTCATCTTTGATTTGACTTGGCATGCAGAAAATATGAGAATCATTTTGAGTGAATGCACGGGTTCTTTCAATACCACATAATGAGCCACTTGATTCATATCTAAAATCGTTGGCAACTTCTGCAAGTCTAATTGGTAGGTCACGATATGAATGTAGAGAATTTTTAAACATCATCATATGATGAGGACAGTTCATCGGTCTTAATACATATGCTTCATCATCTAATTCCATTGCTGGAAACATATCTTCTTTATAATGATCCCAATGTCCTGATGTTTTATATAAATCAACATTTCCAAGTGATGGTGTCATAACATGTTTATATCCCAAAGCAAGTTCTTTTTCAGTAATATAATCAACTAAAGCTTTTCTTACTAAGAAACCATTAGGTAACCACATAGGAAGACCTCTACCTACTAAATCAGCAAACATAAATATTCCTAATTCTTTTCCTAGTTTTCTATGATCTCTTTGTTTACATTCTTCTAAGAATTCTAAATGTTTTTCTAATGCTTCTTCACTATCAAAACAAATACCATAAATTCTTTGAAGCATTTTGTTTTTAGCGTCCCCCTTCCAGTAAGCACCAGATACTTTTAATAATTTAAAATATTTTAATTCTTTAACTGTATCTACATGTGGTCCACGACAAAGGTCTGTAAAATCTCCTTGAGTATAACAACTTATTGTTGTTGATTCTTCATCCATTCTAGAAATCAAATCGATTTTATAAGGATCATCTTTGAATTTTTCTAAGGCTTCATCTTTAGATAACTCTTCACGAACAATTCTTTTTCCATCTTTTGATATTTTCTTCATTTCCTTTTCTATTTTTGGAAGATCATCTTCAGTAATAACTTGATCTCCTAAATCAATATCGTAATAAAAACCTTCTTCTATTACTGGTCCAACCCAAAACTTAGCATTTGGATATAAATGTTTAACAGCTTGAGCAAGTAAATGTGCACATGAATGATTCATTACACTTAATTTTTCATCTTCTTTAATATTTATCATAATATTCTCCTTTCAAAATAAAAAGCACCCAATTTCTTGGAGTGCTTAAAACACGGTACCATCCCAGTATTTATCTTAATTTAAATAACGGAAATTATCCGGAATTACTTTTCATAATTCAACTAGTAAGGTAGTAATCAATTTAACGTTTAATTCATTCTCACCAACCATGAATTCTCTTAATAAACAATTAAATAATCGTGTCCTTAATCACTGTTTTTACAAATTTATAATACCACAGGGAATATATTTTTGCAAGAAAAAAAGCAAGATAATCTTGCTTTAATTACTATTGACCAGCGTAAGCTTCGTCTTCTTCAATACCAGTTTGAGTAGCATCAACTCTTAATTTACCAGAATATACAGCAGATAATTTCTTATCATCTTGTGTTTTTTGTAAATCAGAATTTACAGCATCTTGATCAATCCATAATCTTACTTCATAAACAATGTATTGATTAGCTTCTAAAGGTTTTGTTCCTGTACTAGTATCTAATGTTGCAGAAGTTCCTGCTTCATCTGAAATTTCAGATAAAAGAACTGTTTTTGTATTTTCAGAATCAGTAGTATCTGTATCTACATTACGAGTATCTCCTACTTGATTTTTGATAACTTTAGTTATATGACATTTAATACGATTTAAAGGCATATCAAACTCAGTTTCAGCATCTATACCTTGTTTATCTAAGTAAACAGTATATTCACTTGGAACAGTACCTGTATTTTCAAGTACAAATTTATATGGAGTTTGTTCACGTCCTTCAGCATCAGTTATAGGAACAGCATTTTCAATACTAATACCTTCTGATTCATCTTGAATTTCCATAGCTAAAGTACCTGCTTCAATTCTTGTAGTTTTAGTACCATTTAAAGTTAAAGTTAACCATGCATAAGTTCCTCCAATTAATAATACTAAAGCTAAAGCTAAAGCAACAATCTTCTTTCCATTACCTTTCTTTTCTTTATTCATCTTTTTCACCTACCTTATAATCTAAGAATACATTATTTTTTTCTAACAATCAACTATTTTTTAATTTTTTTTAGATTTATTGACATCGTTTTTCCTTCTAGACATCTTCTTTTGTAATTGAAAGTCATCTAAAAAATAGTTTATAGCATTATTTTGCGCATTAATTATATTTTTATTCTTAATAATATCATCTTCTAAGGCATATAAATCTTTATCTGTTGGATTATTAAAGTAACAAATGTCAAGTGCATGTTCATTTACAATGTCCGCACTTCTTCTTAATACAGATGAACAATGAGTATAATTTTCTAGTCCTAAGCCATCATGTCTTCCAGAAATATCATATCTACCATTTGGATATATTCCAAGTAAACTGTCAAATAAATAATTAAATTTTTCCTTATCAGCTTTAAAATCAAAGTTATTTATTATTTCTTGTAGTTTTTGATTACAATCATCATTTATTTCATGAACTCTAAGTAAAAGTGGATAATCTCTTTTTTTATCTTTAAACCAATTAGCTACTTCACTACCTAATAAAATCATAGCATTAGAAACTATTTTTTCACTTCTACTATTTCCTAAAATTAAATCTGCAGGATTATTTGCCTGTTGTTTTACAGTTTCATAAATTTTTGTTGGATGAAACTTTTTTTCTAAAGAGGCTGTAACATCACTCAATAAATTAACTGTAATTGCCAATTTTTTGTTGATAGAAGCCCCCCCCTCATTGAATATTTCATTGACTTCTTTATATGTCATTTGCTTACTATTCGTGATAATTGTTTTTTGAAAATTTTTATTGATAATATTGCCATCTTTATCGATTTCAAAAAAGTACGAATTAGCAAGTCTTTTTTGACCTTCTAATAATGAGGCATCTATTGCTGAAAATTGATATGGTAGTATTGGAATAATACTTTTATAAGATTCTTCATCTGATGTAGAAACACTATTTTTAGCTAAATAGATTGTACTTCCTCTTGAAATTGCCTCTTGAACAATTTGAGATTTATATGGTAAATATCCTAAAACAGAAGCAATATGAATACCCAATAAATAATTTCCATTAGGAAGCATTTTAACTGACAAAGCATCATCTATTTCTTTAGCACTATTTCCATCTATCGTAATAATCATTTCATCATTACCTATTATTTTTCTATCTGGATATACCATTTTACTATAAGTTGTTTGATACATTTTTAACTCATTTGTTATTTCTTCAGCAAAATCTATCTTTACATTATAGTATTTACCCATATTTTTGACACTTTTATCAACTAAATCATTTATGATAATTGATTTTAAGTTAGAAAAAGCATCTAACTTTTGTTTATAATTTCCAACTTTTTTATCTAATTTACCAATACCATCATAAATTAATTGTAAACATTTTGTCTTTTCTAGATTATCAATATTAAATTCTTTTTTACTGTTAAATAAAGATAGCATATTATTATAATACAATAAATCTTCATTTTGCTCTAAAGTTTTAGCATTCACTACTATGTTTATATAATTATCTATTAACCCATAAAATATTGAGTTCTGGTTTTTATCTTTTGAATTAATAATATTCGGAAAGTTTTTTAAAATTTGTTCAATATAGTTTACGTTTTTAACATTAAATAAAAAGTAACTAAAAAATTCGTAATAGTTGTTTTGAACTGTATCTAATTTATCTTGTAACGAGTAAATTATTTCATTAAAATTATCTATTCTTTTTTGAACTTTCCTTCTTGAGAAAAATTCACTCCTTCTTTCCTGACTTATAAAGTCTACTCTTTCTGTTAATTTAGTTAATTTTTTCTTTAATTTTTTTCTATTTAAATCCGGATATTTTTCAATTAAAACTTCAATGTATCTTAAAGCATTAAATAAATAGGTAAAATCATCTTGAAAAATAATGTTATCAATTTCAGTGTTCAAAAAGGCAATAAGCGAGTTTTCTATCAATGTACTATCATCATCTAAGAGTAATTCTTCAAACTTCCTTCTAGATATATGATCTCCTACCTTAAAGTATTTTCTAACTATTTCTATTGTTCTTTCTTTTTCACTCTTTGCCATAAGTCTACCTCCTATTTTTACTTATTAATTTAATTTCTACTGTAAGTTGCTTTATTCTTTCTATAATTCTTCTTGCTTTAACTCTATCAACTCCAGTTGATGTTAAAGATAAATTATTTTCTAATTCTTCCAGTGTTAAATTTGAAGTAAAAAATGTCGGTAAATCTTCTTCCATTCGATATTGTAATATTGGTCCTAAAACTTCATCTCTATTAAAGCTAGTTACGTTTTCAGCCCCAATATCATCTAAAAGTAATAAATCTGCTTTCTTAATATAATTAAACTTTTCTTCATAGTCTTTATTGAATGAAGACTTTAAATCTCTTAAAAATTCAGGGTAATAGACAATGGCACACTTATACCCTTTTTTTGCCATGTCATTAAAAAGCGCAGAAATAAGATATGTTTTGCCTGAGCCAAATGAACCATTTAAATATAGTCCCTTTACTTGCTCTTTATTTTGATATTTCTTTATAAACTCTGTAATATATTTTAATATTGGCACACGATTAACATCATCTTTATACAAATCTTTAAATGATGCTTTTTTTAATTCTTCACTTGCCTCATAATAATTAATATTTTTTAAATAAGCTTTTTCTTTTTCTGTTTCTTTTAATCTATTGCACATAACATAAGAAAAATTAATAGTATCATTTTCCTTTAACGGAGTGTAACAATAACCTTTAATTTGATTCTTACATGAAGAAAATTCTTTACAATTTTTACAGTTAGAATATTCTTTTGCAGCATCTTCTAATTTAGATGTATATTTAATTAATATTTCTTCTTCTATAGGTAGTGTTTTAATAAATTCAGAAAAATCTTTATTACTGCAAGCATCCATAAATGAATGTTTCAAGTCAAGTGATTTCTTATTTTTAACCAATGTATTAATATTTTGCATAAGAATCACCACCATTAATTTAATTGTAATAAATTTCTTTTAAGATTGCAACAATTTTAAAGAAAAAAAAGCAGATAGTTAGTCTGCTATTAGCCATTACTTTTTATGATGAGTAGTAATATTTTTTTCACAATATGAATTATATAAATCATCCATTTGATTTTTTAATTTTGGATATGCATTACAAATGCTGATATATGCAGATTCAATATACTGTTCATCATCTGGATTTGATATTTGTCTTTTTATTCTATTTTCAAAAATATCTATCAAATCAAGCTCATTATAATGAAAATCATAGTTAAATTCATTTAAAAATTCATTTACTTTTTCAAGTAAGTTTGGATGTAGATATACTATTCTATCAAATTTATTTTTTGGAAGATTCATATTTAATTTTTCTTTGTAGAATCTATATTTATTTAAAATATGTGAACGATCAGATTCAAAACAGTTAGGTTTATCTGGATATCTATATATTTTTAGTAATCCATCTTTTTCTGCCTCACGTAAACCGTCAAAAACATTTTCGTAGATTTCCTCATTAATAACATCTACCCCTACATCTGAAACAACTTCTTTGAAACCAGTATGAATATCTTTAAATGTTTCATCAGAAAAAGAGTATATTGACGAACTATTCGAATACATCTTTTCAAACGCACCTGGTATATTTTCAACTAATTCCCAAGGTCCATTTTTATCGTTATCAAAATGTCCAATATCGTAAGTTAAATCGTCTCCACATCTTCCACTAAAATGCAGTGCTAAAACCTTTTCTGGAGTTGCATAAACATATTCTCCATGAGTAGACTTTCTAGGTTCCAATCTTTTTAATCCGTGTTCTTTACTACCGTGATATACAATTTTCACAATTTTACCTTCTTTCTAAATACATCAACTGTTACACTAATTTTTTCTTTGAATGTCAATATTATCTATTAAATAGTAATATTCTTTAGATTGAGATTTCAAATCTGCTATTTTTAAATCAAACAATGAGGCAATATCATTTTCTTCAAATTTATTTATTAGATTATTTAACTGTAAGTAGTCCATACTATCTATATTAATATCATGATAGATTAAATTACTAATCACCAAAATTTCTTGTATATATCTCTTTAATTGAAGATATACACCATCAGCTAATAAAATTTCTTTTAAGTATCTGTATGTTATACTATTACCTCTAAAATTATTTTATCACGTATAATACTGATTAGTAAATGAATTAAATTTAAGTAATTTAATTATCGTGAATTTTTATATTTAACTGATTTTTCTCTTTGGGCATCAATATTATCTAGAAGATAATGATAATTTCTGGATTGAGATTTTAAATCTGCCTTCTTTAAATTAAATAATAATTCAATATCTTTTCCTTCAAATTCATCTATTAAACTATTTAACTGAAAAGAATCCATATTATCCAAATTAATGTCATGGTAATATATCAAATTACTAATCAATAAAATTTCTTGGGAAGAAAGCTCAAACTTTTCTTGATATTTTTTAAATATATTTAAAGACTCATTCCAATGATTGTAAAAGTGTCCTTCTTTATTTTCATCTTCTTTATATACTAATGGTTTACCAATATCATGAAACAATGCAGAAAGTCTTAAACAAAGATTTGGTTCAGTATAAGAAACAACATGTAATATATGTTCATAAACATCATAAATATGCCATTTACTATTTTGTTCAAAACCCTTACACCTTTCTAATTCAGGTATAAGTTTAAAGATTTCTTGTTCATGTTTCTTTAATTGAAGATATACATCATCAACTAATAAAATTTCTTTTAATTCATTATATGTCATACTATCACATCCAAAACTATTTTATCATAAATCTAGTATTTTCAACTTAATTTATTTTTAATGTATCTAAATCTATCTTTATAGAACCTTCTATGTCAGTTCTTAAATATCTAACTTTATATTTTTTTAGTTTTTCAATGGTTACTTTATGAGGATGATTAAATTTATTATCTTTACCACAAGATATCAAACCTAAACTTGGTCTAATTTCTTTTAATAAAGCTTCGCCCGTTGAAGTCTTTGAACCATGATGCCCCAGTTTTAAAATATCAACATGTCCTAAATCATAAGTATCTAGTATATACTTTTCTGATTTAACAGAAGCATCCCCTGTTAAAAGAATCTTTATATTTTTATAATACATTAAAAGAATAGTACTTGAGTCATTTTCATCTAAAAAAGCCTTATTTAATGAAATTAAAGAAATTCTACCAAGTTTTATTAAATAATTTTTTGCTATTTGAAAAGTTTTTTTATGATTCATAATTATCTTCTTTTCTAAAGAGTTAAATTTTCCCTGGTTAAGATAAATTTTATCAACGTTAAAGTTTCTAATTAGATTGATTGCTTCTCCAGCATGATCAAAATCCCCATGTGGTGATTGTCAAAAAGTAAGTCGAATTTAAGCAAAGAAAAAATAGTGCATTCACACTATTTCATGTAATTTTTTAATATGTAAGCATATCCTCTAGGAATCATGTCATTTTCAATTAGTTCTAAAATTTCTTCTTTTGTATACCACTTTACTTGTATTACTTCATCAGGTTGTAATTTTAATAAATTTATATCAACAATCGTATTGGAATAAAAAACATTAAATATATAATTATTATATGGGAACTTTATTGTATCAACTTTTTTATATTTTATATCTCTTATTCCCAATTCTTCTTCTAATTCTCTTTTTAATGTCACTTTTGGAGTTTCACCACTAAGTACATGTCCACCAGGAATTGCCCATTTATAATTATTTCTTTCAGTTGTTTGTTCAAGTAAATATTTATCTTCATTTTTTATTAATATATATGATTGCATAATATTTGTACCATTTGGAATTTCATCAACTCTTCTTATTATAGTTTTATTAAGTTTATTGAAATTATTGTCATATAAATCTAGAATCTCTTGTTTCATGTTACCACATCTTATATTTATTATATCATGTTTTCTTCCTTTTTCTATTTCTTTTAAACTTTTATTTGGCATTGGTAAATCTTCTGGCATAATTCCACCTAATCTTTTAATGCTATTTCTTACTTCTCTACCAACTTCATAGTGAACAGCATTTGCAGTATATTCATTATCTACATTTTCTCTTTTTAATTTAGCATCAGTTTGAGCAATTCTAAATATATTATCCGCAAGTTCTTCACTTCCCATATTATCTAATATATCTTCTCTATATCTTAATTTCTTTCTTTTAAAAATGTCATCCGCTGTTTCACCATTATATAGTCCTTTATATCCTGCATTATGAAATCTAGCTAAATCTTTTACTCCACTATTAACTGCTGTTTTATTTAAATTATAATTACCTTTTCTTACCTGATTTCTTCTATATAATCTTTTCTCATCTTCTGTAAGTTCATTATACTTTTTTTCTGAAAGTTCTTGCTTTCTTGTTTGAATAGCAAAATAAGTTTGACCTAAAGCTATCGCCTCTTTTCTGGAATCACCGTTTTGTGCAATAAGATAGCATGCATATCTTGATAACATGTAATCTTTAGTTTTTCTTTTTGTATTTGAACCAATTTGAACCATTTTGCCAACGTCGGCAAAATGGTCACCAATATTTATATTTGAATTATTACATGCTTGTTTTGATTTATTAATAACATTTTCAAATCTTCTCCATTGTGTATATTCTAATACTTTTTGTAATTCTCTAGCTAACCAGTATTCATTACCAAATTCATCTGTATGTTTAATATCTTCAAATACTTTCTCTGTATATTCTTTTATTTCATTCATTTTATCATCTTCCTTTCTACGAACTACAAGTCTTTATTTTTAATTTATTATTCCTAATCTTAAACATGATACTACCATCTTGATCTGTTCTATATATTTTTGAATCACTCAAATTATTTAATACTTCTTTATTGGGATGACCATATCTGTTGTTTTTGCCAACACTAATAATGGAATAATTTGGATTTATTTCATTTATAAATTCTTTACTACTACTTGTCTTAGATCCATGGTGTCCAATTTTTAATACATCAATACCAGATATATTATATTTATTTAATATGTCTTTCTCTTTTTCTACTCCAGCGTCTCCCATAAACATAAACTTATAACCATCAAGTTCAGTATAAATAACATTTGAATTATCATTTTCATTATCATATTCTTTTGTTTGTAAAAAATATAGTTTGTTATTATCTATATTTAATTCTTTAATACATGAATAATATTTTATTTTCTTTTTATCTATTACTTTGATTAATTCTTTTTCTAATTCATTAAACTCTCCACAATTAAATATAACGTTATCTACTTTAAAATTATTTACTAAATTAATAGCTTCTCCCATATGATCGTAATCCCCATGAGTCAAAATTAAATAATCTATTTTGGAAATACCTAACTTTTTTAATACTGGTATTGTTGTATTTATAACTACTTTAGAGTCATTACTACTTTTAAATGATTTATTCTGATATGTTTCTATTCCTCCTGTATCAATTAACATATTTTTTCCTTTAGAATGAATTAATATGGAATCTCCCTGACCTACGTCAATCATCATTAAATAATTTTTATCAAATAAAGTAGGAATAAAATAGTGAAATACTAGTAAAAGAATAAAGATTAATACTACTCTTTTATTAGAAGAACTAATCAATTTTAAAATACCTATAATTAAAATTATATAGATAAAGTAAATTAAGATATTACAACTACAAAAAATTAGTTTAGAAAAAGTAATTTTACTTAAAGTACTTGCAGTAAACTCTAAAAAAGATACAGATAATTCAAATACTTTTAGAACTTGTGGTACTAAAAATGAAATTAAAGCAAGAGGAAAAACTATATAGCTAATAAATGGAACATAAAATAAATTATAAATAATGCTTAAGAAATTCAGTTGATTAAAAAAATAGAGTGATGTTGGAATTCCAACTAGAAAAGAAATAAGTGATGTTACAAATAAACTTTTAAAATAAGATTTAAAACTATTTATAAAATTTGCCATTACAATTAAACTAAAACTAATACTATAAGAGTAAATAAATGCAACATCATAAATATAAAATGGATTGATAAATAAAGAGATTGCTGCTACTAAAAGGAAGATATTTTTACTATCTATATAAGTATAGTAAATTTTATTGAAAGAAAAACAAATAAAGAAAAGTACAGCCCTTAAAATAGATACAGAAAAAGTAGTTAAAAATAAGTAAAATAATAAAATACAAGAAACTATTTTTAACCTGTTATCTTCCTTTACTTTCAACCATTTAAGAAGTTTTAATAACATTGTAGATAACAAACTTACATGCATACCACTAATCGCAAATAAATGACTTATTCCTAAATCTTGATAAGTTCTAACAACACTAGAATCTAAAGAACTTTTATCTCCTAAAATAAAAACTTTTAAGTATTTATCTTTACATCTATTAATAACAAATTCTTTTATATGTAGAAAAATATTTTTAGAAGAAGAAATAACAGAAAGTTTTTCTATTTTAAATAGATAGTATATTTTCTTAGTTTTCAAGTATCTTTCATAATCAAAAGAATATTCATCTTTCTTTGTTAAAGGAAGACTAAATTCACCTTCTAATCTTATCTTATCACCTAAATGAATTTGCTTAATTAAATGAATCTCATCTTTATTTGTTAAATAATATGTTGCCTTTACTTTTTCTTTATTTTTAACAATTAAACTAAGTTTATTTCCACTTAAAGAAATAGATTCTACTCTACCAATAAGTATCTTAGAGTTAAGATTTAATTTAAGTTCATGTTTGATATTAATAAATATTGCAGTGTAAATAACTGAAAGTAAAAAAATTAAATAATATAAATAATTACAAAGTAATATTTTCCTTAATCTTAGCAAGTAGGCTTTCTCCTATACCACTAACATTTAACAAATCTTCAATTGCTTGATATGGCCCATGTTCTTCTCTATAAGCAATTATTGATTTAGCTTTAGCCTCACCAATACCTTCTAAAGTCATTAATTCTTCCAAAGTTGCAGTATTAATTGACACTAAATTACTTTCTTTTTCTTCACCATTTTCTTCAATACAAGCATCATTTTCTACTTCATTTACTCCATTAATACATCCATCTTGAATTTGTTGCTCTTCCTCTTTGACTTTTTTAAAGTTTTCTACCTGATAAGAACTATAAACTATAATTACCATTTCATCCTTAAGTTTCTTACTTAAATTTAAAACACTAGTATCAGCACCTTCTAAAACTCCACCCGCAGCATTTATCGCATCAATTACTCTGCTTTCTTCTTTTAATTTGTAAATTCCAGGATTTACAACAAATCCTTTCACGTCAACCATGATTTCTTTTGCTATATTTTCTTCCAATTCTTGTTTCTTATTCTTTTTAGTCGTCTCTTTCTTCTTTTGCAAAACTATTTTTTCTTTAGGTTTAGAATCTTTTTCATTAAAAAATGAAAAGTAAGAAATTACACCTCCACCAACTAAAATGAGACAAAAAAGAAAAATTAATATTTGCTTTCGATATCTATAATGAAATGACATATAACTACCTCCTACAAATATTATTGTAGAAAAAAAGAAAAGTTGCTTACTTTTCCTTTAATGAATCTCTTATTTTATTTTCAATATTTACTCTTTGAACTATTGTTAACGCTGCAACTAGGCAAATTGTAAATGAACCTCCATAACTCATAAATGGAAGAGGTACACCGGTTAACGGAATTAGACCAAATAAACCTAGAAGATTTACAGCTATATGACAGAAGATGTAAATAGCTACTCCATAACACATCAATGATCCTCTATTAGTATAACTATTTCTTCCAATTAGTAAAATTCTATATAAAACAAACATATATAAAAGAATGATTCCAACTCCAAAAATTGATCCCATTTCTTCTACTATAACTGCAAATATAAAATCTGTATAAGGTTCCGGTAAATATAAATATTTTTGAGTAGAATTACCTAACCCTACACCAGTAAGTCCTCCATTATTAATCGCAATATAACCATTACACACTTGGGAACCATTAGTTAAAAGTTTAGAACAAGGATTTCTAAAATCAAATCTAGAAAGTTGTCTTGCTTGTAACAAGCTTCCTCCTGTTGTTACTATGGTCATTAAAACTACTGCGATAGCTCCAACACATCCAAGTAATGTTTTTGACTTTATTTCTTTGGAAATTGGTGATGCAACAAACAAGAAAAAAACAATTGCTGAGAAAATTATAGCAGTACCTAAGTCCGGTTGTAACATAATTAGTACAGCAATACTTGCTGCAACAAACAAAGGAAATAGAGATTTTGTATAAGAATCTAATCCTTTAGAATTAACTTCATAATATCTCGACATCCAAATAATAATAATTACTTTTATAAATTCACTTGGCTGAACACTAAAGAAACCAAAATCAAACCAACTTATAGCTTTATTAACCGCTTTACCATAGATAAGAAGTATTACTAAACTAGCACTTATACCTACAAGTAAAATCCATGAAAGCATCCCATATACTTTTGTATTAAATTTTATCATTATAAGAGAAAATATTAAACTAACAATTAAAAATATTCCTTGTTTTATAAAATAATTATAAGGACTAACTGCATGAGACATATAAGCTGTTACATTAGATGAAGAAAAGACCATAATTAAACCAATCACAAATAAAATTATTGTTGTGAATAATAATGGCATATCTAAATATCTTAAAATATGTTTTTCCTTTTGTTTTTTAGCCATACATCTCTTACCTTTCTTATATTATAATAACATAATTTTCTAATAATTTATAGCCTAATATACTTTTAGACAACTTTAATTAACAAAATACAAAAATTTACATAACTTATAATAGATTAAGTAAAAGGAGGCTATGTCATATGTATTACTATGGTGGCGGATCAAATTGTGGTTGTTCACAATCATATCCACAAATGTGTTATCCAACTAGTTGTTGTGGAAATAATAACAACAGCTCTATCTATGCAATTATTTTAGTATTATTTATTCTTTTAGTTATTGTTATTGGAACTCGTTGGGCTCAATAATATAATTTTTATAAGAAAACTACCATGTTTTCTTTTTTTTGCTTTAAAAAACAAAACATTTCTGATAAAATATAGACGAGGAAGTGATACGATGTTAAAAACTAAAGATATTATAGATGAAAAAGATAAAAGATTAAGACAAGTTAGTAAAGATGTAGTTTTACCTTTATCAGATGAAGATAAAAAGCATATAGATGAAATGATTGAATACTTAACTAATAGCCAAATTGAGGAATTAGCAGAAAAATATGATTTAAGACCTGGTATGGGACTATCTGCAATTCAACTTGGTATTCCTAAAAGATATTTCGTTGTTGTTAATGAATACGATGAAGGAAAATTTGAAAACTATATAATTATTAATCCAAAGATTGTATCTAATTCAATGGAAAAGATTTACGTTGAATTAGGAGAAGGATGTTTAAGTGTTAATCGTGAAATTGATGGAATTGTTCCAAGATACGCAAGAGTTACTGTTGAAGGATATGACGAGAAAGGAAATAAAATAAGAGTTAGAGCCCGTGAAGAAGTTGCTATCGCCTTTCAACATGAAATAGATCATTTAAACGGAATATTATTCTATGACCATATTGATAAAAACAATCCTTATAAAGATCAAGATAAATATAGAGCAATATAATACTTATAACTACATTTTAAATAAAAATGTAGTTTTTTTTTAGAATAATTATAAGTAATTAAGCTATACTATTATTAAGGTGATTAATTATGAATTATAAGAAATTATTTCTTAATACAACAATTATTTTTATACTTTGTTCTATCTTTCATTTTGTCTATAATTTTATACCAAACTTCATAACAAGCTTATTTTTTCCTGTAAATGAAAGTATTTGGGAACATTTAAAGATGATTTTTTCATCGACGGTACTATTTAGTTTTATATATAATGCTATTTATCACGAAGAAAATTTTCTTTTAAGAGCTTATGTAAGAAGTATGGCAACCATTATAATTTTATTAATACTATACTTACCTCTTAGATTTATGTTTGGAGAAATTATGATTGTAACTTTAATAGTACTATATATATCTATATTTATAAGTGAAATTATTGTAAGTAAAATATCAACAAAAAAGCACTATAAAACTTTAAATCTTATTAGTGCTATACTACTTATCATTAATTTATTTTTATTTATTATTTTCACATACTATCCACCTAAAAATTTCTTATTTTTAGATACAGAAAGTAATAAATATGCAATTGATATTTTAAATAAGTGATTGACGTATAAATGTTTTAATATTTTTATCAATATAAACATCTATAACTCCTTTATTAACAATTTTTACAAATCCTAAACCATTTATGACTAAATCGGAATCGTATTTAACCTCATAAGTGGTTTTATTTTTTTCTTTTAAGTCTTCATGTTTTGGATTAATAAATCTTTTTACTTTTAAATCATTAGATATAAATAAAGTAAAACTATTTTTTTCTCCTTCTTTATAATCAATTCTAACAATATCTTCTATTACTAGACTTTGGTTCTTTCTTAATTGATATGTTCTTGGTTTAATTTCTTTCTTAGGACTTATTTTCTTTAACATCTTAGGATCCATATAGTTAACTATAGAACTCATATCTACAAGACCTGGAGTATCAATTAGTGTTAAGTAATCATTAATTTCTATTTCTACTGTATCTAGTGTTGTTGATGGTAATGGTGACATTGTTAATTCTTTATCATTTGATGTTGAGTAGTTCTTAATTAGTTTATTGATTAAGGTTGATTTACCAGCATTAGTATGTCCTACTACATAGACATTTTTACTAGTTTGAAGGCTTTTAATTCTTTTTAGTAAATAATCTATATTAAAGTTTTTCTCAACACTAACAACAATAATTTCTTCAAAAAAAGTATCATTTTCTTTGAAATATTCAACTAATTTTTCTTCTTTAATACTTTTAGGAAGAATATCTCTTTTATTTAAAACTAAAATAATTTTATTTTTGATATATTCTCTTATCTTTAAAATATCTTCTTCTAAATTTAATAAATCAGTAACATATAAAACTAAATCTTTAGTTTGTCCTACTCCTTTTAATATTTCCAAATATTCTTCATTAGATTTAGCAACCACTTGATATTCACCATAGTTTTTCATTCTAAAACATCTTTGACAAATATCATTTTCTAAACTAGTTGTATACCCTTCTTGAAGCATGTTATCATCTTGAAGAACGACCCCACAGCCACTACATTTTTTTATCTCACTACTCATAATACTTTCCTCTTTCAAAAATACCTTTTTTTCTATATTTTTCTATTATATTATTTTCTATTTTTCTATTTAAACTTGTTATTTTTAAATCTTTTTTACCAAGTGGTTCTACTAAAGCTGTTTTAATACCAAATAATTTTCCTGATAAGATATCAGTTACTAATTGATCTCCTATCATCAACATTTCATTTTTTTCTAAATTATAACGCTTTTTAATTTTTCCTAATCCCACAGTCAAAGGTTTCATCGCAAATGAAACAGCATCTAGTTCTAATTCATTTTTATATTTGGCGATTCTTTTTTCTGTATTATTAGAAATAATAATTACTAAAAAATCTTTTTTTAATCTTTTAATAAGTTTTTTTGTTTTATCTGGACAATACTCTTCATCTATTAAACCTAAAGTATTATCTAAATCAAAAACAAGACATTTTATATTAGATTTTAATAATTTTTTATAGTCTATATCAAATATACTTTGTTTATAAATATCTGGTTTTAAATATGCCATTTAACTTCACCTATTTAATATTATACTATTTTTTAGATAAAATTACTAGTTATTAACTTTCTGAGTAATCATTTCATTATGTTCATCTAACTTGTCAAAAGTATAACCATTATTTTTACCATACTGAATAATTTCTTTTAAAGCATCTCTAGTATAACTTTTTATGTCATGCATCAAAATAACATTTACTTTGTCATGAGAAAGTTTTGTTGTAACATTTTTAACAACTTCATGGCTATCGGTAGTCTCTCCTGCATCTCCACTACTTATATTCCAATCAAAGTATCTATAAGATCTATTTAACACCTCTTTTGTTAGATAACTCATAATACCATTTTGATATTTTCTACTAATAGTGTTAGAAGAACCTCCTGGAAAACGAATAATTCTAGAATCATATCCAGTAATATTTAAAACCCTATCATGAACTGTTTTTAAATCATTAAAATAGTTGTCAACACTTGAATAAATATAGGAATAATCATGACTAGCTGAATGAAGTGCGACAGTATGACCCTCATCATATTCTCTTTTTATTAATTCATCTGGTCCTCTCATTGTAACAAAGAAGGTTGCTTTAACATTTTCTTCTTTCAAAATATCTAAAATAACATTAGTTGTACCCATTCTAGGTCCATCATCAAAAGTTAAATAAATAGTTCCATTAGCATTTTTCTTAATAACATTTACTTTTCTTTCTTTACTATCACTACTACCTGCATTATCACTTACTTTATATTTGATAGTATAAGTACCAGGTGTATTAGTATCAACATTTCCTTCAATTATAACTTTAGATGAAATATCACCATCACAGTTATCTTTTGCTTTATATCCAGATTCTTTATATTCCTCATTCAAATAAACATTTTCATAATCTTCTCCCTTTAAAGTAAGAATTGGGGATTCATTATCTTTATAAATTATTTTTTTAGTAAGAACTCTATAATTCCCTGAACTATCTATTACTGAAAATCTAACAGAATTAGAGCTTGTAATAACATTAACTTTTTTTGTAATATCACCATCATAATTGTCAATAGCCTTGTAACTTGGTTGATATTTCTTACCAGGACAAACATAAATATCACCTGATGTAGCTAACTCTATTTTTGGTTTAGTAATATCTCTTACTTTAACAATACGAACTACTTGCTTCTTAAAACCATTTTCTTTTACTTTATAAGTAATTTTATAATCTCCTAGTTTTTTAGAATTAACTTTTCCACTAACCTTTATATTATTTGTAATATTTTTCTTGTTATATGTACCAGAGTATCCTGGCTCTTTAAACTCTTCTTTATAATCAATTATATAAGGATTACTACCATCTAAAGTTATAGTAGGAGTCAAGTATCTAGTAGTTATAAAATAACTAGTAAATATTACACTTAATAAAATTACTACCAATATAAATATACTTTTCTTTTTCATATAAATCACTCTATTACTATTATATTTTTTATTTAAATTATTGTAAAGAAACTAAAAATTAGTCTATTACTATTCTTTGTTTTATTGATAAAAATTATACAAAATAAGACTTTTTCACACGGATATTATTAATATAACACAAAGGAAAGTTATTTTAAAGTTATTTTATTTAAAAAAATTTAGTATATTGTTGTTATACAATTGATGTGAAACAAATTATATATAAAAAAAGACTTAAGTCGT
>JAUNMG010000039.1 GCA_030531905.1 bacterium
TTATTTAATACTACTATCATTTTTTATTCTCCTTAAAAATACTAGCAATTTTTGAAAATATACCATATTGATATTTGTTTTTATTTTTAATTGCTCTTTCATATACTACTAAAACATTAGATGCATATTGATTAGAACTTAAATGTTCTGATTGAATTCTTGCCTGTGTAGATAAACTTTTCCTTAATTTTTTGTCCTTTATAAGATTTTCCATAGCAATTAAATATTCTTCTTCTGTTTTAAAAACTATTCCATTCAAATTGTTAACAACTGTTCCATTAAAAGCTTCATCTTCAATAACTACAGGAACAATATTGGAAGCCATAGCTTCTATTACCGTTAAACCTTGAGTTTCAGACTTAGATGCTGTTGTAAAGATGTCAGATACATGATAATAATATGGAACATCATTCCAATTTACTTTTCCTGTAAAAATAACATTATTATTTATTTTTAGTTTTTTTGAGATGTTTTCAAATTTTTCTTTGTCAGGGCCATCTCCCACGATTAATAGTTTAGCATTCTTATATTTAGGAACTAACTTTTTATGAGCATTTAATAGAAATTCAACATTTTTTTCTTCTGCTAGACGACCAACAAAGATAATAACTATATCATTTTTAGATATATTTAGATGCTTTTTTAAATCAGTAACTTCTGATTTTTTTACATTTTCAGTGAAAAATCTATCTACTTCAATACCAGTTGGAATGATATGAATATTCTTTTCAAATTTATATTTTTCTTTAAATAATTGATATGTTTTATTAGTTGGTACAATTAATTCTGTCGCAGTTGTATCACAGTAAAATTTGGTTAAGTATTCAACTATTTTTTTACTTGATTTATCAAAATATCCATGAGTTATATAATGAGTATAATCTTCGTACATAGTGTGATAGGTATGAACTAGTGGAATATTAAATTGTTTAGCAAAAATTCTTGCGAAAATACCAATACCAAATTCTGTATGGGAATGAATTACATCTAAATTCCAATTCTTAACAAGATTTATCATTTTTAAAGGATAGATTCTACTTAATCTATAGTCATAAATTCCTATTGGAAGACCTGGTATTCTTAAAACCTTATTTTTTTCATTATAATCATATTTAAAAGAGCTGTCATTAACTGTTACAACATAAACTGTATGTCCTTGTCTTTCTAAAGCTTTTTTTAACATATCAACACTTGTAGATACTCCATTAATAAAAGGAGGATAAGTATCTGTAAATAATCCTATTCTCATCTTTTTTCTCTCCTTTCATGTAAGTTGAAAACAATTGCTCCTATAATCATACCAAAATAATAAGTTATAAATCTCCAAATTAGTAAAACTGCACTGTTAATTGATGAAGATAAGAAATTACCAAAAAATGCTAAAAAGCTATATTCAATACCTCCACTTGCCCCAGGGATTGGAACAAATGCTCCTACTAATAAAACATAAGCTGAAGCAGTTAGACACTCAAGTAAACTTATACTTGTAAAATCATGCATACTGTAAACAACAAATAAAGGTATTGCATATAAACAAGCAAGACTTAAGAAATTAAAAACAACACCTTCTATAAAAAGAAATTTTCTTTTTCTTAATACTTTAGCACTTTCATGAAATTCTTCTAATCTTACTTTTAGTTTTTCTTCTACCTGTTCTTTGTTTTTAACAATCTTTAATTTATTTAAAATCTTAACAATAAATTTCATACAGCCAGTTGTAAATTTCTTTGATAGTGAAATTAAAAATATACCTACAGCTACCAAAGTATTAACCAAAAAACCAATTAAAACTAATTTTCTTAATAGAACAACTTTAGGAAATATATGGAATATATAATTATAACTTACAGCCATAATGCCAAATAAAACTAAAGCTACTTGATAAAAAATAAAATTCTGTAAAATTATCATAGTTCCTTTATTGGCACTAATCCCATGACGTGTTAACATATATATTTCCATAGGTTGTCCACCAGTTGAAAAAGGTGTTATTCCATTAAAAAATTGTGTAATAACATTATGTCTTATAGCTTCTATTAAGCTGAATTTTTCTTTATTATCTACTGTTCTATAAGTGATATAACCACGTAAAAATATAGATATAAGAAACAGTAAAAAAGCAATTAAAATAAACTTCAGATCCATTTTTAATAATAAATCAACAATGTTACTAAAATCTTTGCGTAGTACTAAAAACATTACCAAACAAGTAATAAGTATTAATATAATTGTATTTTTTTTAACATCTTTTAATATTTTCATCTTCTAATTCTTTCCATTTCTAGTTCTTTTTCTTCTTTTATATATGTTGTTATACCGCCATCTTCTCCCAAATTTTCAAAACCTAACTTTTCTAGATTTGTACTACTATCATCACTAAAAATTGTTATAGTATGTGCATCAAGAAAAGAGAATGCATAAGTCGCTGATTTTTCTATGAATTCCTTTGATTCTAGATTAGCAAATTGTAATTGCACAAGCCTATTATCTTTTGTTCCTGTAAAGATACAATAATTTTTGATTCCATCACCCTCAACTAGTAAAAGACAATCAAAAAGGCTATTGCTTCTTGTTTTTAGAGATTTGTATTTTTCCTCAGTATAAAACTTTGGAACGTTAGTAAATTTTTGTAAACTACTTTGATAATTAGATTTTTCGATTAAACTTAGTTGGTTACTATCATACGGATTTAATACTACTGTTTTCACAACTTTCACCTACTTTTATTTTATTGCTTCAAGTCCTGGTAATTTTTTTCCTTCTAAATATTCTAGTGTTGCGCCTCCTCCAGTTGAAGCATGATATACTTTATCTTTTAATTTAGCTTTGGCTGATGCTGCTACTATATCTCCTCCACCTAAAATGGTTTTTATATCATTATTAACTAAATACCTCATAATTTTGAAAGTTCCATTTTTGAAATTTGAAAATTCACATACTCCTAATGGTCCATTCCATAAAACTGTTTTGGCATCTTTTAAATACCTTTCAAAAACATTAATTGAATTAGGCCCAATATCTAGTCCCATTTCATCATCTTTTATTTCAGAGATTAATCTTAATTCTGGTTTTTTTACATCTTCATATACTGTATTTACTAAAACATCTACTGGTAAAATTATCTTATCCTGATACTTTTCTAATATTTCTTTACAAAAATCAAGACTATCTTTATCTACAATAGAAGAGCCTATTTCGAATCCTTCACTTTGTAAAAATGTGAAAGCCATTCCACCACCTATTAAAATATAATCAGCTTTTTTAATAAGATTTTTAATAACACCTATTTTATCTGTTACTTTTGCTCCGCCTAAAATTATAATAAATGGTTTTTCAGGACTGTTAAGTGAAGATAAAGCAGATAATTCTTTTTCAACTAAAAAGCCAATTCCATGTGGCAAGTTAGAAGCAATTCCAACATTTGAAGCATGAGCACGATGAATAGTACCAAATGCATCATTTATAAAAATATCACCTAAAGATGCCCAATATTTTCCTAATTCACCATCGTTACTACTTTCTTTTTTTCCATCTAAATCTTCGTATCTTGTATTTTGAACTAATAAAACTTCTCCTGATTTTAAATCTGCTACTGCTTTTTCTAATTTTTCTCCTCTAGTTTCATCTATAAAAATTATCTTTTTATCTAATAATTTTCCTAACTCTTTAGCTACTGGCTTTAAATTATTTTTCTCTAAATCTATTTCTTCTTTAATTCTTCCTAGATGAGAAAATAAAATTACTTTAGCATCTTGTTCTAAGCAATACTTTATTGTATCTAGACTTTTCACAATTCTCGTATTATCTGAAATTTTACCATTTACAATTGGTACATTAAAATCACATCTTATCAATACTTTTTTATCTTTTAAATCAAAATCTCTAACTGTCTTCATTTTATCACCTTTCATTACTATAAATCATAATCAACAATAGTATTATTTATTGGCTGTACTTTACTATTAAAATAATTTATTATTTTAATATATAAAAGTATAATTGCAAAAATAAATAAAATACTTAATAATACTAGAAATGGCACTATAGTTGTACCACCTTTTTTTCTTATAATTCTTTCTAATTCTTCTGTATTTTTGAAAGTACTATTTTTTCTTATATCATCTATTTTTTTTGATACATCAATTAAATAGTATTCATTGAAAAAATAAGCAAATATCAATGAAAATAATGTTAATAATATAAAAGAATAACTTGGTATTATTACATTTAGTAAAATAATAAGAATAGTCCAAGCTAAACTAACTAGATATTGTTTTCTATAAAGTAGGTAAAGTGGTCCAAAAAAGAAGGTTGGAAATGAAAATTTCAAAGATACAATCTTATTATAATTATTACCAATATATAATTTTATTAAACTGTCATCATCAATATTTATCACAGTATTAGTATCTGTTAATTCTTTAACTTTGAAACCACAAACTTCACAAAAATTAGAGTTATCCTTTAACTTATTTCCACAATTTTTACAATACACAAGATTAAACCTCCCATACCTTCTTTAATTTTACCACAAAATGAAAAAAAATAGTAGTAACTACTATTTTTGCATCAAATATTTTGCAGTTCTTACCATTTGAGATGTATAACCGTTTTCATTATCATACCAAGCAACAACTTGAACTTGATAAGTATCTTCATCTATTTTAGATACTAGTGTTTGAGTAGCATCGAAAATTGAACCAAATCTTGTTCCAACGATATCTGTTGATACTAATAATTCTTCTGTATAACCAAATGATTCATTAGAAGCATTTTTCATTGCCTCATTAATCTTTTCTACGGTAATATCATGGCCCTTTACTACTGCTACTAAAATAGTAGTTGACCCAGTAATAACAGGTACTCTTTGAGCAGAGCCTATTAATTTTCCATTTAATTCTGGAATAACTAAACCGATTGCTTTTGCTGCTCCTGTTGAATTTGGAACAATATTTGAAGCACCAGCACGAGCTCTTCTTAAGTCTCCTTTACGATGTGGTCCATCAAGAATCATTTGATCACCTGTATAAGCATGAACAGTTGTCATGATACCACTTTCAATAGGTGCTAATTTATTTAAAGCATTAGCCATTGGTGCTAGACAGTTTGTAGTACAACTTGCAGCACTTATAACTTTATCATCACTTGTTAAGATATTTTCATTTACTCCATAAACAATTGTTTTTAAATCGGATCCTGCTGGTGCTGAAATAATTACCTTTTTAGCACCTGCTTCGATATGAGCACTTGCTTTTTCTTTAGATGTAAAGAATCCTGTACATTCTAAAACAACATCAACATCAAGACTTGCCCATGGTAAATTTTTAGGATCAGCCTCTTTATAAATTTTAATTTCTTTTCCATCAACTATGATAGAATTATCAGTAGATTCTACAGTATGACCTTCATAACGTTTTTGTGCTGTATCATATTTTAATAAGTGAGCAAGCATATCTGGACTTGTTAAATCATTGATAGCTACTACTTCATATCCTTCTAGTTCAAACATTTGGCGAAATGCTAATCTTCCAATTCTACCAAAACCATTAATTGCAACTTTAATCATTTTATCTCTTCCTTTCAACTATAGTTTTACTTATTTTAGCTTTTTTATTCTCATAAGCTTACAAATCAAGTATATCACGCATTTAATTTTTATTTCCACAAATCTTTTCTTTGTTTACGAATTTTTACTATTATTTAAAGAAAATATCCACAACTTATGTGGATATTTATTTTATAAATGAAAACAACCATTTCCAATAAATTCTCTTAATATTGAGTCAGCAGGTATAGCATCTGATGGTATTGGCAAAAATAGTCTTAAAAAATCTATTAGCCTTTTTGCTTCTTCATAATATGGAGAATCTTCATCTACTGAATATAGTAATGGCTCAACATATGTTTTTAAAACACCTATTTCATAGATTAGTCCAGTATTAAATGTAAAATCAGCATCATCTTGATATGGGAAAATATATTTTTCTTCACCAACTCTAACTTTTGCCCAAGATTCTAATGTCTTAGTAACATCATAACCTCTTGTTCTATTATCTCTGATAATTCGTCTTAATAATCTATTATCACTTGTTGAAATTCGGTTATGATTATCAATATTTATCTCTGTTAGAGCTGATAAGTAAATTTTATATTTATTTTCTCTTGCTATATTTGTTAAAATATTAGCATCCAAGGCATGAATTCCTTCAATTACTAAAATCTCATTATCATCTAATTTTACTGTTTCTTTATATTCTTTCATACCAATTAAGAAATTATATGTTGGTATTTTTACTTCTTCTTTGTTTAATAAAGCTGCTATTTGAGAGTCAAATAATTTTAAGTCCATCGCAGCCAAACTTTCAAAATCTGGTTTTCCATCCGCTCCAAGTGGAGTTTCGTCTTTTTCTAGGAAATAATCATCCATAGAAATAGGTCTTATCTTTAAACCAAAGCTTCTTAAGTACATAGATAATTTTCTTGAAGTTGTTGTTTTACCACTTGATGATGGTCCTGCCATTAAAACAATTTTTATCTTATCTTTATTTTCACTGATTTTTCTTGCTACTTCTAGAAGTTTATTACTTTGTAAAGTTTCATCAATTCTAATTAAATCATTGATAGTACCACTTGAAATAACTTTATTTAAATCAACAGAATTCTCTATTTTCATGATTTTAGCCCAATCACGATATTCTTTAAAGACATCAAACATATGAGGATGATGTTGATATTCTTTGATATGATCTTTTATATAAGCAGTAGGAAATCTAAGTACAAATCCATTTTGATTAACATAAGTCAAATCAAAATCCTTTAATTTTCCTGTACTACTAGGCATCATATTGTAAAAATAATTATATGAATTTCCTAATCTATATAAAGTTATATAAGTATTGGTATTATATTTCATTACACCTGCTTTAGCATAATCTTTTATACTTTCAAAGTACTTTATAGCTTCTAATCTATCTATAGTTAGTTTTGTAATATCTAAGTCATTATCAATTATTTTTTTCATTTCATTTTTTATTTGAATGACTTTATCTTCTGTTAATTCAAAATTTGTTTCAATATAAATACCTTTATCTAAGGAATGTTGAACACATATATTAGCATTTGGTCCATATAAAGATTTTACAGCAGAAACTGCTACAAAGGTTAACCCTGAAATATGAACTCTACTTCCTTCTCTTGATGTTAAATCCAAAAACTCTATAGTACACGGTTTATTTACAGGAGAACTTAATTCTTTTAGTGTATTACCAATCCTTGCTAAAAGAATTGGATATTTACATGTATCTTGAAAGTTTTTAGATATCTCTTCTAAAGTAATTCCTTTAGTAAATTGATAAGTTTCATTATTAACTATTACATTAATGCTTTCTTCCATATTTATCACCCTTTTTCTATTCTATTTAATATTATAGCATATTTTGACGATTTAGAATATGTATATTTATATCTTGTTTACACTACAATATTACTAAGAGGTGAATTTTATGAATTTAGTACCAATGGTTGTAGAAAAAGAAATTAATGGAGAAAGAAGTTATGATATATTTTCAAGACTTTTAAAAGAAAGAATTATTTTACTCTCTGGAGAAATAAATGATAATACTAGTAATATGATAGTTGCTGAATTATTATACTTAGATTCTTTAAGTAATGATGATATTTCTATTTATATTAATTCACCGGGTGGATCTATAACATCTGGTATGGCAATATATGATACTATGAACTTTATAAAAAGTGATGTATCAACAATATGCATGGGGATGGCTGCTTCTATGGGAGCATTCTTACTTTCATGTGGTAAAAAGGGAAAAAGATATGCTCTTCCTAACTCCGAGGTAATGATTCATCAACCACTTGGTGGTGCTGAAGGACAAGCTACAGAAATTAAAATTGCTGCTGAAAGAATTTTAAAATCTCGAAAGAAGATTAATGAGATTTTAGCAAGTAACTGTAACCAGAAAATTGAAAGAATTGAGAAAGATACTGAACGCGATCATTTTATGGATGCGGATGAAGCTTTAGAATATGGATTAGTTGACAAGATAATCGATAAAAAGGAATAGATTATCTATAACTCTGTCTTTCAAATATATTAATATTATTTAGAAATAAAAAATCAAGATTTCAGACTCATAAAATTATCTTACTTACTTGATTTTTTTATTATATATATTTTTCATTTAATCTAATGATTCTATCTCTTCTTTAGATAAACCTGTATATTTTGATATTTGTTCTACTGAGATATCATCTTTTAACATTTGCTTTGCTATTTCAATAGCTTTTTCTGTTGAGCCTTGTTCTATTCCT
>JAUNMG010000040.1 GCA_030531905.1 bacterium
CTTGTGATTTTCCTAAATATTCTTGTTTTATTCTAAACATTTCATGTGATTCTCTTAAGCATTCCTGTCGTTTTCTTAACTGTTCTTGTGATTCAATCAATTCTTCTTTATATTTTAAATAAATCTCAATTTTTTCTTTGAAAGACATATTTTTATTACCATTACTTTTCATATTCTTTCCCCTTTTTCATAAATACTTTTTTCATAATTAATACGTTTTTGTCTTGCTCTATCATCTATACTATATGATTTTTCACCACAGTTTTTACAGTAATATCCATCGTCTCCTCTTTCATGTTCAAAATATGTATGACCATAAAAATCACAAATTAGCGAACCCATATTCTGTTTTTTTTCTTTTAATTGTTCTAACTGTTTTTCAAGCTCCTCAATTTCACTATCTATCTTAGAGGTTTCTTTAGAAACTTCTCTTTTTAAGAACTCTTCATTTAACAACAAATTAAGAACATCTTGATATGGCAATTCAAATCTTTCACTTACTTGCATTACTTGCTTTTAAAAACTATCTAGTTCTACTTTTCCTATTCTACTGTGTAATTTTCTTAAAATATCTGCTAATTCTGTTGTCATTTGCATAATATACGCCTCCTAAAATAATGATAATTGATTTGATTCTGGTAAATCTTTTAAAACACCCATGTCTAGCATTTTTTCAACTAATGTTTTTGATACTTTTCCGCGAGATTGAATATCTTCAATACTTAAGAATGGTTTTATTTCACGCTCACGGACAATATTTTGAGCAACTGTATCTCCAAGTCCATCTATAGCATTAAATGGTGGATAAATTTCTGTATCATTCACTGCTTTCCAAACTGTTGCTTCACTCTTATATAAATCAACATTTAAAAATTTAATTCCACGAGCTGTTGCTTCTAGTGCTACCTTCAAACTTTCAGATTGGCCATTTTCCTTATTAGTAGCTTCATAACCCTTAGCCTGAATATCTAAAATTCTTTGGCGGATTGTATCATATCCTTTAATCATTGCCTCCACATCAACATCAGTTGCTTTAGATGTTAACCATGAAGCATAGAAATATACTGGCATATGAACTTTATACCAAGCAATTCTAAAGGCACTAATAACGTATGCAGCAGCATGAGCCTTTGGGAACATGTACTTAATTTTAGCACATGAATTAATAAACCATTCAGGAATATCAGCTTCTTTCATAACCTCAACATGACTTTTCCAAGTTTCTGGCTCTTTAGAAGCACGTCCTTTACGAACAAACTCCATTATTTTGAAGGCCTTAATTGGTTTTACACCATGATACATCAAATAAACCATAATATCATCACGACAGCCAATAGTTTCAGAAAATGGTACAACATTATTTTGAATCAATTCTTGTGCATTACCAAGCCAAACGTCAGTACCATGAGAAAGTCCTGAAATTTTAATAAGTTCAGCAAAAGTCTTTGGTTTTGTATCTTCAACTAATTTAATAGTAAAAGCAGTTCCAAATTCAGGAATTCCTAAAGTTCCTGTATTACACATAATCTGATCTGTAGTAACACCAAGTACTTCTGTAGATGTAAAAATACTCATTGTTGCCTTATCATCTAGTGGGACTTTCATAATATCAGTACCAGATTGTAGTTGAATAAGTCTTAACTGTGTTGGATCAGAATGTCCCAAAATATCTAGTTTTAATACACATTGGTCGATTGCATGGTACTCAAAGTGAGTTGTTCGCCATTCAGCAGTTGCATCTTCTGCTGGAAATTGGAACGGTGTAAAGTCATATACATCCATATAATCAGGAACAACAACAATTCCACCTGGATGTTGACCTGTAGTTCTTTTAACACCAGTACACCCTAAAGCAAGACGTTCAATTTCTGCTGTACGCATATCTTCAATTCCATGTTCTTCACAATAACCTTTAACATATCCAAAAGCAGTTTTATCGGCTACTGTACCAATAGTACCAGCACGATATACATTATCTTCACCAAAAAGGACTTTAGTATAAGCATGAGCACTTGCCTGATTTAAATCTGAAAAGTTAAGATCAATATCTGGAACCTTATCAGCATTAAATCCTAAGAAAGTCGCAAAAGGCATATCTTGTCCATCTTTAAGCATTGGAATATGGCAATTAGGGCATTCTTTATCAGGTAAATCAAATCCTGATGAATATGTAGAACCTAAAGCTTTTCCATCTTCATCATCAAAAATACTTAATTTACACTTACTACAACGATAGTGAGCCGCTAAAGGATTAACTTCAGTAATACCCATCATTGTTGCAACGAAACTTGATCCAACTGAACCACGGGAACCAACCAAATAACCTTCATCATTAGAATGTTTTACAAGTCTTTGAGCAATCAAATAAATAGGATCAAATCCTCCACCGATAATTCCACCTAAATCTTTATTTAATTGTTTTTCTAATCCTTCACTATCTAACTCTTCCTCACTAGTGTTTTTAATATATTCTCTAACTAAATCTTTAACAGCATCAAAACCTTTTAGAATAACTTCATGTAAATTTTTAAAAGATTCTTTTTCAAAATTTTCTTCATCTAATTTTTTGTCTTTTAACTTTTCTTTTACACTTCTTAAAACAATATCTCCATATAATTCTGTTGCGATACGTTCTTCTATTGAATGTGGAAGTTCTTCTCCATACCAATCTTTAGCTTTTGTATAAACTAAGTCAGTAACAACACGAGGACAATCCAAATAACTTTTTCCATCATCACTTTTAACTCTTGGTGAAAAAGGAATACCCCCAGTATCGATAATAACTTCAACAACTTCTACCATATCAGCTATTTTATTTGGGTTATCAATAACTATTTTATGGATTAATTCTTCATTCTCTAAGAATTTAAAATCATCTAACATTTCATTTGTTGTTCTAAAATGATTTGAAGGAATTTCTTTAATATTATTTCTAGCAAGTGGATGTCTTCCTCCACCAGGTACTTTTTGATTAACAATAATTTCACGATAAATTTTATCGTCTCTTTTTATATGATGAACATCACCTGTTGCAACTATAAACTTACCAGAAGCTTCTGTAACACGAATAATTTTTTGTAAATGAGCAGCAAGTTCCACTTTAGTTGTAAAGTCACCCGATTGAATTAAATGATCATAACATTCTATTGGTTGAACTTCTACATAATCATAGAATCTAATTATATTAGAAAGTTCATCTTCACTTTTACTTCTAGCCTCTACAAACACTTCACTTTCATAGCAACCACTACCTATTAATAAACCTTCTCTATTTTTTTCAATTTCACTTCTTAAAATTCTTGGGGTTTTATATAAATAAGTAGTATTTGCTAAAGAAACAAGTTTAAACAAATTCTTTAGTCCTGTTTTATTTTTAACTAAAATATTTACATGATAACTACGACCATATTTATGAATTTCTTCACGAGATACTAACTCATCTAGTTGATTCATATTTTCAATATGTCTATTATCTAGTTTTTCTAACATTTTATGGAAAACTAAAGCGGTTCCTTCAGCATCATAATCTCCTCTATGGTGAGCATTTTCATCCCATGGAACTTGATATCTTTTAACAAGTGCTGATAAAGAATGTCTAGCGTAATTATTATCTAAGGTTCTAGATAATTCTAATGTATCGATAACTGGATTAGTAAATGTTCCTAAATTATATTTTTTATAAGCCATTTCCAAAAATGACACATCAAACTTAGCATTATGAGCAACCATTGGTAAATCACCAAACCACTCAATAAAACGTTTAATAGCATTTTCTTCATTATCTTTATCTTCTAACATTTCATCAGTAATATTTGTAACATCAACTATTTTTTGAGGAAGTTTTCTTCCTGGATTAATTAATTCATCATACTTTTCTAAAATTTCACCATTTCTAATTTTAACTGCACCAATTTCAATAATAGAATCAGCACCACCAGCATTAAAACCTGTTGTTTCGAAGTCAAATACAACATATGTCTGCTCAAGCATATTTTTATCGTTAGGACGAATTACTATATTAACACTATCATCAATTAAAGTAAGTTCTGCCCCATAAATAGCCTTAAATGGTTCTTCTCCTTCAGCTAACTTTTTATTATATGAAGTAACAAAATTAAAGACATGTGGAAAAGACTGAACACCATTATGGTCAGTTATTGCTATTGCTTTATGGCCCCATTTAATAGCTTGTTTAAGTAGTTTTTCATCATCACAAATCCCATCCATTTGACTCATTTTTGTATGAGCATGAAGTTCAACTCTTTTTTCTGCTGACGTATCTTCTATCTCATCATCTTGATGTTCTACTTTTACTATATCCCTTGCATTTAAAACTAATTCTTTTGCAAAAGTATCATTCTTAGTATATCCTCTTACTTTTATCCAAGTACCTTCTTTTAGTTCTTTTTGTAATCTCTTATATTCATCATCATCTCTAACAAATACTTTACAATAAATACTATCTGAATAATCAGTTACTTTTAAAGTAATAATCTTAAAATCAGTCTTACTAGACTCAAAGTAATCAACACCAAAAATAAAACATTCTACAACAACATTATTATCTTCTCCAAGCAATGTTTTTATTTTTATTGGAGTATCTTCTATACCACGTCCTAAAATACTATTAGGATCTTTTTCTCTACGAAATGACTTTGCTTTAGACTTATTTTCAACTACTGGTTCAGATTTCTTTACAGGTGTATCTAACTTAATACTCTTTTCTAAATCATGTTTAATATTTTCAAGTACATTATTATCTTTTCTAATAATTACAGGAATATCTTCTAAATAACCAAATCTTCTAAAAAATAATCTTATTTTATCAAGACAGTTTAAGATTTTTGTCTCTTCTATAGTATTAGATACAGCAAATAATAATTTATTATCTTCATACTTTAAAGCATCTTTATATATTTCTAATACAACTAAATCACTTCTAAGTAAATTTAATAAATATGGATAATAATTAACTAAATATGAATTATCTATATTTTTAATATTATAAATTATTTGAAATGATTTGGTATTAGGATCTAACATAGGTACTTTATTATCTAACTCTTCTACAACATCAACTGGTAAATATGTATCATTTTCTATAAATATAGTCCATGAAGATAATTTCTTACTTACTACAATCTTAGATAATTTAGCACTAGAAAAAAGATTATACTTTTCTTTATCAAAGTTAATCTTATCAAGTAAAATTCTAATCTTTTCGTCCATCAAAATACCCCCTAGCAAGTCCTAAATAATTTCTAATTCTTCTATTTTTAAAATATGCTTTTGATTTCTAATACAAAAATCAATAAAGCTATATAAATCTAATCTTTTTAATTGTTTTTCATATGGATATTTAGAAATTTCAAAGAAAATATTATCTCTTTTCATATACTCTGAAAGTTCATTTTCTGATACTCCTAAATACATTAGCCAATATGGATAAATCTGTTTTTTCAAAAATTTCAAAGTATTATCACCAGTTAGGTAATTAGTAACTCCAAATGTACGTGTTGCGAACTCATTTAAAATAGCAAGTTCTATAACAGCATCAACTATATCCTTGTATTCTTCTTGATAATTTTTCATTTCTTTTTTTATAATCTCAAAAACAAGTTTTACAATTGTTGAGAAAGGATTTTTTACATCCAAAGATTTACCCCAAACAATAGTGTTTACTTTTTTACTTTTTGGTTCTGTAACATCTATAATATCTAATTTATCATAAACAACTAAAACATGATAAAGTTTAATATCAAAACGTAAAATATCTTTTAATTCTTCAATAGATTTTTTCTTATTTTCATCCCAAACTCTTAGTAAATCATTACGAAATTTTTCTGTTTCTTTCTTTATTTTTTCATATTCTTTTGTTTCTAATATTATATTATAGACTGTATCATCATTAGGAATAAAGTTTTTAGGATCTTTTAGTATTAATGGATTATCTCTAAAAGTATCATTATATTCTTTTTTATAATTTATCCATATCTTTTGTTTTAATTTTTGCATGCTTTCAGATATAGATGCTTGAAATAATAAATTCCAAATTAATATATAATCATTAACTATAAATTTTAAGTTCATAATTACAACACCTCTTAATACTTATTATTTATATATAATATATCAATTAAAAGTAACAGAATAAAGTTTCTTATTTCATCACTATCATAAACTTTAATAATCATCCTATAACTTAACTCTTAATTTCTTTTATTATAACTTATTTTTTTAATTTTGAAAATACATCATAACTTTTCAAATTCTATATACTACTTAGATAAATATCTTTTATTTTTATATTTTTTAAGAAATATACAAGTTATGATACTAAATGATATTAAAATACTTACTATTAAAAAATTATCTTTATAATATTTTATATTATCCAAACTATTACTATTGTAAATAGTACAATAAATAACACCAAAATACATAGTTATAAAAATCACCGAAATATTATAACAATACATTTTTTCTATATATTTTTTTGATAGGACTAATTCTACCATTTCAAATAAAAGTAATCCTATTACCGATATTAAATAAAACATTCCATAAAAATTTGATTTATAAATTATTTGAAACATCTGACTTGTTAAAATTGCCAATATAACTAAAGAAATAATACTAATATCATAAATTATTTTTTTGATCATTCTAACCATCTAATCTTTCATAACCAAGCGTGTTTTGTTCTTCTACTTCTTTAATTTCATCTGCGAATAATTCATCAAAATGAGGAAGTTCTTTGTTAATTACATCTTGATATATATTTTTACTTGATTCTATTGCTTTTCTAAAATCCAAAATATTAACCTCTTTTCTATTATCAAATAAAGCATTTGAAAAGGCTTCCTGGACTAAAGTTAAAGAAACATCAGGATAACGTGATCCTATTTCATAGATTCTTTTATACTCAGATGTTATATCAGTGATAAATGTCATAATTTGTTGTTGAACAAAAGATGAGTATTTCATTTTAATTCCTGTCCTTTTTTCCATTTTTGGAAGAGTACCAACTAGTATTGCAATATTCTCTTCTCTTGTTGGTTCAAATATCTCAACTTTTTGGAAACGTCTGACAAAGGCTTTATCTCTTAAAATATATCTTTCATACTCTTCAGTAGTTGTTGCTCCTACAACTTTAATATCACCACGATCAAGAGCCGGTTTAAACATATTAGCAAAATCTAATGCTTCTCCTTTAGTTCCCATTAAAGTATGAATTTCATCTATAAATAGAATTAGTTTGGTTTGTTTTTTCAACTCATCAAGTAAAGTTTGTACTTTTGATTCTCCTGTTACAGGATCAACACCAAGTAGAGCTGAAGTATTTAATTTAATAACGCTATAACCTTTTAGCGCATTAGGAACGTTATCTTTTTGAATACGATAAGCAAGTCCTTCAATAGTCGCAGTTTTACCAACACCTGGCTTTCCTACTAAAATGGCTGACTTATCTGGTGTTAATAAAATCAATATCATTTGTTTTATTTGCTCATCTCTACCTATAGCTGGATTAGTAATATAGTCCCTCTCTGATAAATTTTCACCGTAATTATTTAAAACACTTATTCTTTTTTTGGCTAAATCAAATTCTTCATTCATAATACTATTCTCCTTACAAATTTAAGTATATCATAAAAAAGATAAATTCTACTCATATTTGTAAAATTTATCTTTAATTTTCTATATAAATCATTATTCCATATATATCAATTCAAAGAAAAGAATTATTAACATTTTTTCTTGAACTATTTTATTTTAACTTCTTAATCTATACTAATTAAAGTTATTTTAGCATAACCATTGCCACTATTTCCAGTCCTTGTTCCAGTAGATGTTCCTCCTATACCAAAACTACCAGTAATGGTTCCTTTATAAGAATCTGTTTGTGTACAATCGGTAGTTATGCTTCCACCAGATATTTGGTTTCCGCCTAATCCATAACAATAGGTATTAGAATTTATTCCATATACACTTTGAGTTCCACTACCTCCAATAAGTGCACCTCCATACCCACCATCGTTATATAAATTATATCCTGTTTGAACATTTTGAAATGCATAAATTTTGCTTGATTTTTTTCTTTGTAGTGGTAAGTTTTATTTTGTTAGAGTTTTTATTTCTTTTATA
>JAUNMG010000010.1 GCA_030531905.1 bacterium
AAAGAAAAGTAAACTTCTTTCTACTTATATTATTGTAGAAAGAGCCTACTTTTCCGTAATTAATAGGTATTAATTTTATATTTTTTAAAATCTCAGTATAATATATTACTTTTTAAAAACTTATTCTCAGGAAAATTTTGAAATCATATAAAGTCAAAAATTATAATAAATTAAATTTATTTTCAAAACAAAAGATAGGCCCTAAGGTCTATCTTTTAAGCTATACTTACTTATTGATATAGCTTCCACTTACTTGGTTAAGTCCATTTTGAACTAAACGTCTTGTAATTTCACCACCAACTGATCCGTTTGCACGAGAAGTAGCATCTGGTCCTAAATTTACACCTAATTCATTAGCTATTTCATATTTCATTTTATCGATAGCTTGTTTAGCTCCTGGAACTCTCATTTTCATACTTGAGTTATTTGAGTTAGTCATTTATTTCACCTCCTACACTTATAGATTGTGAAATAAATCAAAATTCATACATAAAATTAATTGGTAATTTATACCTATAATAAATTTTTAAATTTTTCATCTATACTATCTGAAACTTTAATAGTATAAACATTTTCTACTGCTTCATTAATCATTTGTTCATAATCAATTCTTTCTTCCATTTTTAGAGCATCTTCTAATTTAGGATTTATTACTGGATGTTTAGGAACAAACACAGTACAACAATCTTCATATGGTAAAATGCTAGTTTCATATGTATTTATTTTTCTAGCAATTTCCATAATTTCTAATTTATCTAAACATGCAACAGGTCTAATCACTGGCATATTAGTAACACTATTTATAACATTCATACTTGTTAAAGTCTGAGATGCTACTTGTCCAACACTTTCTCCATTTACTATTGCTAGTGCATGATTTTTAATAGCAAGTTTTTCCATAATACGATACATCATTCGACGCATAATTGTAATACAATAATTTGGATTTGCTTTTTTATAAATTTCTTCTTGTATTTTTGTAAAATTAACAATATGCAAATTGATACTATCTGTATATTTAGAAAGTTTTTTCGTAAGTTCTATTACTTTATTACGAGCTTCTATACTTGTATGTGGAATTGCTTCAAAGTAAACTGCATCTAGTTTTATACCACGTTTCATAGCAAGATATCCTGCAACTGGAGAATCAATTCCTCCACTCAACATAAGCATTGCTTTATTTTGAACGCCTGTTGGATATCCACCACAACCTTTATATCCTTTAGTATATATATAAGAATGATACTCTCTAACTTCAACATTTACTAAAATATCAGGATTGTGAACATCAACTTTTATATTCTCAATATTTTTTAATAAATATGAACCTAACATTGGATTTATTTCAGTGCTTCTATAAGGGAAACTCTTATCACTTCTCTTTGTTTCGATTTTAAAAGTTTTAAAGTCTTCGCTTTTCATCATTTCAAGCAATTTTTCTTTAATAGTATCTATATTAGTATCTACAATTGTCGCAATATGATACATATGGATACCAAAGATATGATTAATAACATCTTTGATATCATCTAATTCTTCATCCTTAAATTCTATATACATTCTAGAAATATCTTTTTTTATTTTTACATCATAATTTTTTAATTTATTTTTAATATTATTATATAAAGTATTTACAAAAAAATTACGGTTTTGTTTTTTAGTTGTAAGTTCTCCATATTTAATTAATATAACTTTATCCATATACTTCACTCCAAACATCTATATTTTAACATAGTTTTATTTTTAAAAAAAGAAAAATCTACATGTAATCATGCAGATTAATTATCGTAAATAGCTAACATTTTTTTATAAATACCATCATCTACTAAAGCACAAGTCTTTAAAACAGTATCAAGTGATTTCTTATATTCACCTTTATAGAAATAAGCTTCTGCTTTTTTTAGTCCTGTTTCAACCTCATCATAATATGCGCGGTATCTATTACTATAAACAATACACTTTTCAGCTAGAGTAGCAGTTTTTATCATTTCATTAGTAGTGTTATATAATTTTAAAACTAAATCTCTTGCTGTATCAACTCTTGTATTTAATGTTTTTATAACTATTGGTTTTCTTTCTAATTCTTTAATAACTTCTAAAATAGCTTCATTTGCTTCTTTTAATTCTACAAAGTAATTATCAGATATAATTGGTAATTTATAACTACGCATCTTTTCTTTAGAAGCTTTTAGGAATTGTTCAATATCTTTTAATTGTTCTCTGGCACGTTCTTCATCATCATGTAAATTACCAAGTGATTTTAAGGCTCTATCTAAATCTTCTTCCATCACTTTCAATCTATTCATTAACTCTTCAATATCTTTTTGAAGCATAGAATAAGGACAAGATTCAGCTCCAACTTTACCAGTAATATTTTTGTAATCATCATTAATTACTACTAAAGTTTTTTTAACCTCATTGATAGTTTCTAAATCTTTTTCATTCAAATCATACATATTCTTAATATCATCTAATTGAAGAAAAAGTTCTTCTACTATTTTATTTGTCTTAGTAATTTTTTTATTGAAATCATTTTCTATTTCTTCATAAACCTTTTTACTTAATCTTTCTTTTTCAAAATCAACAAATAGTGAATCTAAATAATCTAAGATAGTTTTTAATTCAAACATACAATCTTCTAGATTAAGGATTTTTACTTTATCTAAGATTTTACCAATATTTTTTTGTGATTCTTCTATATTATAAGGAATATTTAAATAATCAAGCGGATAACCTTCATTTGTCATATTATCATATACATCTTGAATTTCTTTGATACGTTTTGGGATTAACTGTTTAGCCATTAATAGAACATCTGGAGTTTCATCAACAATTATCTGCATGTGATTAATCATAGCATCAAGTGCTTTAACAATGTGTACAACTTCAGTATAATCATTTTTTTCCATTACTTTTTCAAAATCCAGGAAGTTCTTTTCTATATTTTCAAGTTGTAAATCAATAGCTTCTTGCATATCATCATATAAGTTTTTATGTTTTTGATATTCAGCATTCAATCTACGATATTTTGCTTTTAATTTAGTAACAATACTACGATATTTTTCCTCACTCAAAGTTATTTCTTTGATTTCATCAAGTAAGTTATCAGTTTTTTCTTTTGTCTTATAAATTTCTAATTCAATAGTTGCTATCTTACTAGTCGCATTTTTAAATTCTTTTTTTTCTAGAAGTACATCCAAATCTATCAATAAATCATCTATTTTCATAATGTCATTTTCTTTGATAGATATAAATTTTGCTTGCCAATTATCATATTTTTCTTCCATCATTTCATTTTTAATAATTGGCTCTATTTTAGATAATTCAAGTAAAATTGGTGTACTTGTAATTAAATTTTTATCTACTTCTAACTCTTTGGCTTTATTTACATAGATCTTTTTTTCTTGGCGTCTAACAAAAAGAAACCATAATATAGTTATTATCAAACATATAATTGCAGTCGTTATAATTACTAATATTTGTCCTTCCATATTATACACCTCTTATCATAGATAATTTTACCACATCAAGAATTAATTTTCTACAACTTTTCGAAAATTGTAAAAAATTGTAATTTATAGTAATTATTCTTTATTTTTTATCAAGATAATATCATAATCTTTTTTCTAAAATTTATCTTATTTTAACGGTGTAGTAATCTTTATAGGAACATTTAGTTGTTGGGTGTCTACCTCTAATCTTTATAGAGATGAGGTTTGGTAATGATGAAGAAAAGAACTTTTATTATAAAAGTCCTTCGCTACATTACTATCATTTTATCTCTTATTATCGTTATGATAATAGTAATAAAAAAATGACACTTAATTCAAAGTAATTGAATTAAATGTCGTCCTAATTAATTTTGGGTAGACATTTAACTTTGTCAAACTGAATGTTTCCTTTTTATTTTATGCAAATTCTCTTGCTGAATACATGATAAGATAAAAAAAGCTTTGTACAAGTGCTCTTTTTGAGTTCTAATGATTAAATCGTTGTTTTTTTTCACAGAAAGTATCATAAAACTTGACTTTTTCCTATATTTTATAATATAATTAGTAGTGCATATTGACTTAGATGGCAGATTTAGAGTTCTTTAATGTGTTTTTAGTTGGTTAGTAACCGAAGCCATTAGGTGAATAAAAACTCCCTAAAGTTCGACTAAATTGATTTAAGTATTTATGTAATATTTTAGAAAGGAGAAATATTATGTCAAGATATACTGGATCAGAATATAAAAGAGCTCGTCGTGTTGGTTTTTCAATTTCAGAAACTGGTAAAGAATTAGCTCGTCGTCCATATGGTCCTGGTCAACATGGTAATGCTCGTAAGGGTAAATTATCTGACTATGGTATCCAATTAAAAGAAAAACAAAAAGTTAGATTTATGTATGGACTTAGCGAAAGACAATTTAGAAAAACTTTTGATGAAGCTTCTAAAATACAAGGTATTCACGGTACAAACTTCTTAAGACTTCTTGAATCAAGACTTGATAACTTAGTTTATCGTATTGGATTTGCTTCAACTAGACGTGGTGCTAGACAATTAGTTAACCATGGTCATGTTACTGTTAATGGTAAAAAAGTTGATATTCCATCATACAGAGTTAAAGTTGGAGATGTTATTTCTTTAAAGGATAAAGATAAAGAATTAAAGGTTGTACTTGATTCATTAGCTAAAGTTACTAAGAGAGTAGAATTCATTAATTATGATGATAAGAAAATGGAAGCTACTTATGTTAGACTTCCTGAAAGAGGAGAACTTAACGCTGATATTAATGAAGCATTAATCGTTGAATTCTATAACAAGTAATTTGTTAATATTAAAACTCGGAAAATTTTACTCCGAGTTTTTTATTTGTCTTTATATTCTAAAGTTTCACAAAAACAATTATCTACTTTAAATTTAAGCATGTTACTATTTTTATCAGTATTACTAATTATATGATGAAGAGCTCTAGTAACTGCTCCATGTGAAACTACTAATACTGATTTATCTTTATACTTTTCACTTATATATGATAAAAATTCTTCACATCTTTTAAAAATTGTTTGAATACTTTCTACATCTAAATCATTGCTATTCAAATTATAATCCCAATATTTTTTAGAATTATATAAAGAAACATCTTTTCCTTCTAACTGGCCCATATTTCTTTCAATAAGACGATCATCTCTTATTATTTCAACTCTATCGCCTACTAAAATCATGGCTGTTTCCATGGCACGAATAAGTGGAGATGAAAAGCATATATCAAAATTAGTATCTTTTAATCTTTGTTTTAGAGTAGTAGCTTGCTTTCTACCTGTATCATTTAATGGTATATTAGAAACTCCTTGCAGAATTTTTGCATTATTATAATCAGTTTGTCCATGTCTTACTAATGTTATTTGCATCTATTTCACCTCTATTAACTTTCCACTTTCTGTATATGTTATAAACTTTGACATATAGTTATTTTTATAAGTTGAATAACCACTAAGTACATATTTACCATTTATATTTTTAATATCTGTTAAATAATCATCTTCACTATTACCATAATTTTCTATTAATAACTTTTTTAGTGAAGTATTATATTTAGCAAGTATTCCATCATATGAAAATACATTCAGACTACTTGTTGATTTCTTTTTATTATAGATACCTGTTTGTCCAATAATTACGAGGTTAGATTTATCATCAAGAATAATCTTATTAAATCTTTCCATACCTTTTCCTCTATAACTATTTTCTATTATTTTATTTAAATCTTTATCATATTTAACAATTAAAGCATCAGTATCATAACTATTTTCATCGTCTTTAACTTTTTTAGAACCAACAACATATAAATAATCATTGTCTGTTGTTACTCCTGTAAAACCAAATGTATCAGTGATTTTATATGTTGCAGTATCAATATAATTACCATCTAAATCATATTTAGAAATAATTCCTAGACGAGAAGAGTCTTTACCTACTACATAAATATTATTATCTAAAATAAGTAAATCGTTATAAATACCTGATTTAGAACCACCATAATTTTTCTTCCAAATTTCTTTTAAATCTTTATCATATTTTATGATAAAGGCTCCACCTTCTGTTGATGTTCCAAGAACCATATTTTCGTAAATACTTTGCCCAATAACAATATATCCATCATCTACTACTAATAAGTTAGTAAATTTAGAATTACCTAAAACTTGGAAATCATTTTTATCGATGACATTTCCTTCTTTATCATATTTTACTATCAAAGCACTTCTTAAAGAAGACTTATGTTCTTTCTTATTTGCCTCATAATTACCAACGGCTACATAACTATCATTATCTTTTTTTACTGCTATAAAACTACTTCTATATTTAGTATTGTAAAATTTTTCCCATTTCTTTTCATATTTGTCATTATATAGAGCAATTTTTGCTTTTTCATAAGATTCTTTGTTATCAGTATTACTTCCAACTGCAATAATATCATCATCACTTTTTTCAAACGAATTAATACTATCAAAGAAAGCTTTTTCTTTCTTTGTTAACTTACCCTTAACTAGAATTACTATATCTATAAGTAAAACAATAAGACAAATAATAACTATTATGTTTCTAATTTTTTTAAACTTCTCATTCATATAGTTTCACCTTCTATATAAATTTTAAAATATAATATTTTTTCTTTCCTCTTCTAATAACTATATATTTTTGTTCTATAGCTACACTTTTTGTAACTAGAAAATTATAAGATTCTACTTTATCACCATTCAAAGTGATAGATTTATTATCAATAAACTCTCTTGCTTCACGTTTACTCTTACAAATTTCTTCATCTACTAATAAATCAACTATTGTTTTTTCTTCTGTTAACTCTTTAGCATCTAATCCCTTAAATGCTAATTCTATTTCATTGGCATTTAATTTTTTGATATCTCCGCTAAATAAAGCTTCACTTATCTCAATTGCTTCTTTGAAAGAATTCTCTCCATGTAAATCAGTTATTATACACTCAGCTAATTTCTTTTGAGCAAGTCTTTTTTCTGGTTGTTTTTTATGTTCTTCCATAACACTATCAATTTCTTCGGGTGTTAGGAAGGTAAAGACTTTTAAATATTCATATACTTTAGCATCATCTGTATTAATTAAATATTGATATAATTCATAAGATGATGTTTTTTCTTCATTTAACCATAAAGCATTTCCTTCACTCTTACCAAATTTTTTACCAGTAGAATCAAGGATTAATGGCATTGTAAAAGCATAAGCTTCTTTTCCTGTCATTTTTCTAATTAAATCAATTCCTGTTGTGATATTTCCCCATTGATCAGAACCTGCTGCTTGCATAATACAATTTTTTTCTCTAAATAAATGCAAGAAATCATATCCTTGAATTAAAGTATAAGAAAACTCTGCAAAAGTTATTCCTGTATCTAATCTTCTTCTGATGATATCTTTATCTAACATATAATTAACATTAATATATTTACCAACATCTCGTAAGAAATCTATAAAGTCAAATTTACTAATCCAATCATAATTGTTAACAACTTCGACATTTCCGTTAAATAGGTTATTTACTTGAGTTCTAATCCCATCTAAATTTTTTTCAACAGCTTCTTTTGAGATGATTTCACGTTCTGCTGTAGGTCTAGGATCACCAATAAGTCCTGTTGCTCCTCCTACTAAAAGTATAGGATGATGTCCCATTTTAGCTAATCTTTTAGCTGTAACTAAAGAACTATAGTGTCCTAAGTGAAGACTGTCAGCTGTAGGATCTGTTCCCCAATAAAAGGTAATAGATTCATTATTAATCTTATCTTTTAAGTCTTCTCCTGCTGTATTCTTAATTAAACCTCTCCATTCTAATTCTTCCCAATTTGTCATTTTAAAATCCTCCTTTAATAAAAAAAACGAATAAATCACCCAAAGGACGAATTATTCGTGGTACCACCTTATTTTATGTATCAAAATACACCTTAATATCTTAACGCGATAAACGATTTTTTTCATGATGTGTATTTCATATATACTAAATATCTTAGTTTTCACCAACCACTAAGTCTCTACAAGTATTTAATATAACTACTTATCATCAGTCATAAAAAAATTACACTTATAATATAACATATTTATATCTTAAAATAAAGTTCTAATTTTATTTTTATAAAGAAAAAGAGTTATAAAAACTCTTAAATTTCAATTGCTTCTAATTTTTTTTGAACATCTTTAGTAACTTCTACTGCTTTATCTCTTACATCTTCTGCAGCTTTTTTTAGTACTGGAGTTCCTTTTGCAACAGCTAAATCAACTAATTCATCAGCTTTTTTCTTAATTTCATTGCCTTTTTTCTTAGCTATTTTTAAAACTTTTTCCTTATCTAAATCTTCTAGCTCTTCTTTAATTTCAGCAACTTTCTTATCAAATTCTGCTTTTAAATCTTCTGGATCAATTTCTTTTACTTGGTTTACTAATTCATCAATTTTATTTTTTAAATCAGCCCTTAAATCTTTACCTTTTTTAGGTGCAAATAAAAGTCCAAGTCCAGCACCAACTGCTGCTCCTAAAACAAATTTTCCTGCTCCTTTTTTACTCATTAGTATCATCCTCCTTATTTTTTCTTTTAAATAGTCTTGAAACTATATTAGTAATACTATTTACTACTTTAGTACTAATTAAGTCTATGCTACTAGTAGTTTTATTAATTACATAAAAGATACCATTTAAAGAATTAACTTTATTTTCAATGTTATCTAAAATTCTATCCATTTTATCAAACATTTGCAAAAGTTTTAATCCTAAAATAATTAGTACTATCATTAATATTATACCAAAAATATATAATATTATTGGTAAAATTGTTGCTAAATCTGTCATTTTACATTTCCCCTTTACTCTTTATCATACATTGAATCAATTAAATCAAATAAATTATCATCATCAACATCATCATTGTCTTCTTCTTTAGCCTTTTTTTCTTCATATTCTTCTTTATCTACAACTGGACTAAATCCTTCGTGTTTTCCTTTTTCTTCAGGTACTTCTATTTTTTCTTCTTCTATAATTTTGGCATCACTGTTAACTTCAGCTATTTCTTTTGATTCTTCTATATTCTTGTCAGTATCTTCATCTTCATTATATCTTCTACCTGTAGCCTTTGTTTTTGCTCCATCTTGATAGTCAACATTATACTCAAGTCCTAAGTCATTAAAGTATTCTTCAGCATCTCCCATTGTTACTTTTTTTATTTCTGGAGTTGAATTATTACTTGTTAAATCAACTAATTCTTGATCCATTAAGTTACTTTCTTCAGTAAAATCTTCATGTTTTTTTTCTGATTCATCTTCTTCTGTTTTTGTTGATACTACTCCATAAGCTTTTTTTCTTACTTCATCTAAATCTAAGTTTTCACGAGCATAACTACTTGTTAATCTTACTTCTCTTTTAGGAACTATTTCTTCTTTTTTATAATTTTTATCTAAAATTCCATAAATTGGAGAAATAATTGGTGAAGGTTTAAAATAGGTTCTTTCTTCTTTTTTCTCATACGCTCCATACTCAACTTCTTTAATTGGCGAATCTTCAATTCCATATGGTTTAGAGTGTGGTTCTACTACATCTTGTTTATATGGTCTTAATTCTTCTTTTACAACCGGATTTTCTATATAATCAACTTTTGGTTCTTCAAATTTCTTTTCAGGAATATCAAATTCATTATCACTTATCATTGGAAAACGGTGTTTTTGTTTAATTTCATCAGCTCTTGTTTTTTCACTTGTAAAATCATCTTCATCATCATATTCTTCAATATCTTCATGTGTAGTTACTTTAACTTCATTTCTTTCTGGTAAGATAATCTTTTTCGCAATAGGTTTTTCTTCATCTATTTGTTTAGGAATATCTTTTTGGACTTTTTTTACTTCTTTTTTAATAGGCTTTTTTTTAGGCTTTTCTTCTACTTCTACATACTCCTCTTCAAAAAGGGCATTCTTTAATTTATCTAATAATTTCATAAATTACACCTCTATTCATTTTCCTCTATCTTTAGATTATCTTCATCTTTTTTATCTTTAGAAACATTATCATATTCTTTTACATAGTCCAAGAAATCAGTAGCTTTCTTTTTAGTTTTAAAGATGTTAAATGTCTCTTCTTTATAACTTAACTCATTTTCACCAACTGTAGTTGCTAAAACCTTATCATTATATTTAACTGATGATAAGATAGTACATATATTAGTAAGAGCATCATCAAGATTTTTTTCTTTTACATACGCTTCTATCTTTGTATAATTATACATTAATTCTATAAAATAATAAGTATCTTCCTTGTTAATTTCTATATAACCAAATTTATCCTTATTCTTAATAGTTTTAGAATAATAAGCATCTGCATTTTCTTTATAAGTTTTTTCAATTTTATGATAATAACTAACAACATCTGTATACATATAGTAGTAGTTATTACTATTATCTCTTAGTATTGAATTATAGTCATTTTTATTTATAAAATATAAACCTCTTGGTGTGTAATAACTATAACCATCAAAATTAGTATTCTTTAATTTAGACTTTTTAACAAGTATTGTATTTACTATATCATCAATATTTTTACCATTTAAATTAGTAACACTACATCCTGTTAAAAATAGGCCAAAAATTACTATTAGAACAAATAATCTTTTCATATTCCACCTACTCTATACTTCATTATAACAAAAATTTATAAAAATAAAAATATTTTCCTAAATTATTTACTATTTTAGACATTTAGAAGAAGTTGCAACTAAAGAATAGATTGGTTTATTTTCACTAGAAAACTTATCTTCATATTCTGTAGTTATCAACTCTTCTTTGCTATCATCGTGCAATGAAAGTGAAATATCTTTTAGAAAATAATTATGATTACTTAAAGATTCTATTGAATAAGTAAATAATAAAGCATTATCTGTTCTCATATAAATCTCTTTTGTATCTTTAAAAATTAAATCATACTTATCTAAAAATATACTACTAGTTAGTCTACGCAAATGATGTCGAACTTTAGGCCATGGATCAGAAAAGTTCAAATATATTCTTGATATTTCTTTTGAAAATACCTTATCTATATTTAAGGCATCTAGTCTAACTATAACTAAATTAGGTAATTCTTCATCTAACTTTTTTACACTTTTAGCGATAATACTATCTTGTTTTTCAAGACCTATAAAATTAATATTAGGATATTTTTTAGCGTTTTCTAAAATAAATTTTCCTTTTCCCATGCCAATTTCTATATAAATAGGATTAGTATTATTAAAAAATTCTTGCCACTTTCCTCTATAATCTTCAGGATTTTTAATTACAATTTTGGAATTATTTAAGATTTCTTCTTTATTTTTAACATTTCTAATTCTCATAATTACTACCTCGCTTCTATAGTTATTCTATCACATAATATATATTAATGCATATAATAAAACGAATAAAGGAGTAATTATGAATAACATGCCATATCCATTTATGCCAGACTTTAATATGATGAATCCACAATTTCAATATAATAAAATAAGTGAACTTGAACAAAGAGTTAATAGGTTAGAGCGAGAACTCCATAGACTTGAAAAAAAAGTAAATACATATGAATATAAACCATTAGTTTCTACTAAAGATAATAATCCAAATGATGAAGGCGGCATATACATGGTTTAGAACACCTATAAGTGTTCTTTTTTTTGTTAAATATAATGATTTTTCACAATAATTTTGGTACAATATAAATATAGTAGAAAGTTGGGATATAATGAATAAATTAGTAGAACTAGAAAAAGAACAATTTGAAGATTTCATGAAAGATAATCCAAAATCTCATTTTTTACAATCTTATTATTGGGGAGAATTTTCTAAAGAGAAAAAGAATTTAAATCCTTACTATATGGGATTAGTCGATGACAAAAAGAAAGTAAAAGCAGCTTGTTTATTACTAGAAAAAAAATTACCTTTAGGATATTCTTATTTCTACTCTCCAAGAGGTTTTGTTATTGATTATAATGATTTTGAATTATTTGATGAAATGACTAAAAAAGTAATCAGCTTTATAAAAACAAAAAAAGCAATATTTTTAAAAATTGATCCAGATATTATCAGAAAATCATACAACTATAATAATGAAGAAATCAAATTAGATAATAATGCTTCAGAAATATTTAAAAATATAATAAACTGTGGATTTAAACATTTAGGGTTTACAAAAAATTTTGAAACGATGCAACCAAGATATACTTTTAGAATTGATATGAATAATAGTTTTGATGATATTTACAATCATTTTTCAAAAACAACAAAACAAAGAATTCAAAAAGCTAAAAATTTAGAAACAGAAGTTGAAATTGGTACAATTGATGATATTGATACTTTCTATAATTTAATGATGCTTACAGAAAATAGAAAAGACTTTGTTTCTTATTCTAAAGATTATTATAAAACTCAATATAAAATTTTATCAAAAAACAACATGGTAAAACTATTTTTAGGAAAAGTTAATACCGAAAAAATAATCAATAATCTAGAAAACACTAATAAAGAAATTGATGCAAAAATAAAAGAATTTGGAACTGATACATCATCACTAAGTAAAAGTAGTAAAAATAAACTTAAAGAATTAGAGAAAAGTTTTGATAAGAATGAAAAAGAAATTGAAAAGTATAAAGATGCTCAAGATAAATATGGAAAAATAATAACTCTTAATGCTCATATGATAATATTCTATCAAGATAAAGCTTGGGTGCTATACGCAGGAAATCATAATGTTTTAACTGAAAGCTACGCTAATTATAATACTTATTTTGAACATATAAAATATGCTTATGAACATGGAGTTAAAATATATGATCAGTTTGGAACTATAGGAGATTTAAGAAAAGATAATCCACGTATGGGACTTCATGAATTTAAGAAAAAGTTTGGTGGAGATTATGTAGAATTTCTAGGAGAGTTTGATTATATTACTAATCATTTTATGTATTTTGTATTTACTAAGCTAGTACCGTTTTATAGAAAATTAGTAAGGAAAAGAAGTAAAAAGGAGATTAATAATGAGGTTAATAGAAATAAATAAGAAAGAGTTTGAAAATTTTTGTAAAGAAAGTAGTCAAGATAATTTTTTTCAGAGTAAGTATTTCGCTCAAATAGAAAGAAAAGAAGGATATCATACTTATTTTCTTGGTCTAGAACAAGATGGAATTATACGTGCTTGTTGTATGCTATTATCTAAAAATGTTTCAATATTTAGAAAAAGAGTTTTCTATGCACCTAGAGGTTTTATTATAGATTATCGCGATGAAAAACTGCTTAATATATTTACAATTGCAATTAAAGATTTTGCTAAAGAAAAAAAAGGAATATACATAAAAATAGATCCTAATGTTATGTATCATGATCGTAATTTTTCTGGTGATTTGATTGAGGGTGGCCTAAACAATTCTAAAGTAGTAGAAAACTTAACTAATTTAGACTGGAAAAAGATAGATAATCCTGATTATTTATTAAAACCTTCATTCCTATATAAATTAAACTTAAAAGGTAAAAATGAAGAAGAAATATTTAATGATTTTGACTTATCTTTACAAGAAATCATTAAAAGAAATTCTTCAATTGGAATTACTACTTACCCTTTAAAAAAGGAAGAATATAATAAATACTTGGATATGATGATAAATAATAATAATGTTATTAATTATCTTGATCTTAATAAAAATAATTTTAAAAGCATTATAGATATACTATCTCAACATAACTTACTAAGAATATCTATTAGTGAACTTGATATTGATGAATATTTAAAGTCAACAATTGAAAGTAAAAATAATATTGGAAATAATCCCAGTTTAATTGAAAAGTTAGATAAGCAAATAGAAACAATTAAGAATATGCAATATAAATATGGACATAAAATCATGCTTGGAGGAGTTTTATCTGTAATTTATAATAATGAATATACTGTACTAGGTACTGTTGTTATTGATAAATTTAATAATTTTAACCCGTTAAGTTCTTGCTTTTATGAAGAAATTAAATTTGCTAAGAAAAATGGAATTGAAGTATTTAATTTCAATGGTATTGGAAATAGTTTAGAAAATAATAAACTATTAAATGATTATAAAATGTATAATGGTAAAGTCATTGAACTTATCGGGGAATATAATTATGTTCTTAGAACTATTGCCTATAATAGAGAAATGAGAAAACTTGCAAATAAAAATAGATATTAAAAAAGAGCAACTAAGCTCTTTTCTTTTTCTTCTTAAATTTATTTAGGAAGTCTTTACCAAACACCTCATCAATTGAGTGTGTTTTTTTCATATAGATGAAATATGTAATCATACCAATAGCTGCATAAATAGCGATTATTAAGATGTTTAAAAATCTTGATGCTACAGAGATTGGAACAACTAATTTAACAACTGATAATACTAAAACCATTAAAACTGTTCCACATAAAGCATTAATTGTTTGTTTTATAGTTTTCTCATAATTAACTCCGCATTTTTTATGAAGAGCTATTAAACAAATAATAAATGATAAACCATAACCTAAAATAGATGCTAGAACAGACCCGTAATAACCAGGCAAACCTAAATTATATAATTGATTTATTAAACTAACATTTATTAAAGATTTTAAAATTAGGCCTGAGGCTAAACTTACAAAAACAACTTTATAATATTTTAAGACTTGAGTAATAGTTATTGCTGTTGTAAATAGAGCTGTAATTAAGGCTACATATACATAAAAAGATAATACTGATGGACCATATTTACTAGCTCCATAGAAAACTGTATAAACAGGTTTTGCTAAAAAGCTTAATCCAACTGTCATTGGAAGTATTAAAAATATTAACATTTGAAAACTTTGATTTATCTTCTTTTTAACATCTTCTGTATTTCCAACTACAGCACTTGCTGTTAGGTTAGGAGTTAAACTTACTATCATTCCTGTTGATATAGAAATGATTATCATATTAAATTTAGCAGCCCAAGTAGATAAAATACTCATAATACTTTCAGCTGTTTTTGTTCCATAGATTGGTCCTAATGTTTTAACAACTGTAACAGTATCAACAACACTATATAAAGATTTGAATATATCAATCATGATTAATGGAAAAGCATAAATCATAATCTTTTTTAATATCTGTTTATTAGTAATTTTTGGTTCTTTAACATTTAATTCTTTTTCTTCAAATTTTTTCTTATTCTTAAATCTTTTTTCTATTAAGTAGAAATATGAAGCAAACGAACCAACTGTTGCTCCAAAAACAGCAACACCAACAGCAGTAGTTAAAGATAAATTAAATACTTTTAAAGTTAGAAAACTTCCAACTACTATTACTAAAACACGAACTACTTGTTCAAACACTTGGGAAACAGCTGTAGGTGTAATGAATTTATGCCCTTCAAAATAACCTCTATAAATACTTAAAACAGGAACTACTGTTATAGCTGTTGAAATTACTCTTATAACAAAAGTGACATCTTCGATAGTGTTACCACCTTTTAAGTCTCCAAGTATTGCTGTTGCAATCTGTGGAGCGAAAACAAATAAAATAATGAAACATAATATACCTAGTGTTGTTGCTATTTGTTTACCTATTTTAAAAGCTCTTTGCTTGGCATCGTAATAACCAAGGGTTTGATATTCACTTATTATTTTGCTTATAGCTAAAGGAATTCCAGCGGATGATATAGCCATAAATACCAAATATATTGAGTAAGCATATCCATATAAAGCTCCACCCTGTTCACCTATAATTGCATAAAAAGGAATTACATATAAAATACCAAGTATTTTAGTTATAACAATACCAAGCGTTGCAATAAATGCCCCCTGAACAAAATTGTTCTTTTTCATAATATCTTTATTTTTATTAACCCTTTTTTTCTTCATCTTATCAACATCCAATCATACTTATATTATCATAGATCTTTATTTTTTTAAATATTTATCTAGATAAATTTAATTGTTATAACTTGTTATTTTCCAAATAATTTCACAAAAAAAAGAAAGATTAAGAAGCTTTTTTTCTTTCTTTGATTTTTTGTTTTACATAATTTGTATCTTTATAATCAATACTCATAATACTATCTAACTTTTCCATAGTTAAATCCAAATTGTATTCTTTATTAAACATTCTCATAAAGCGTTTAGCTCTAATATAACCATGTTCAGGTAAAGAAGAATATAACATTTTTAACATTGTCATCTCTAAAACCTTATTTCTTATAGCAACAGAATTTTTATGATTCGTAACGGCACGTTCTAACTCGCTATAATCAACATCTGTTTCTAAACCAAAAAATCTTCCTAAAAAGTCCTCAATTCTAGTTATTCCATCTGTGTCTTTTATGAAACCCTCAAATTCTAAATCTTCTAGTTCAGATGAAGCAATTTTTCCATTACTATCAACTCTAATCATTGAAATAGAATTTCCAAATAATTTTTTAGGTCTTCTTAAGGTGAAATATACTGGATACTCACATTCTAAGAAACACAATTCATCATGATTCAATCTATATTTTAATTGTTCAATATCAAGTTTTTTAGCTATCTTCATGCATTCATAAAAAGCTTTCTTTTCTGTGCCACCAACATATCTAAATGCATCAAAGATTTCTTCGGGATATTTAAATTCAAAAAACATTGCTAATTTATCAATAAGTTTCTGAATTTCATCTAGATTTAACACTGGATGATAACCTTCTTTTACTTTTTCTTCGTAGTATTTAATAAATTCGCTATTTTGTTCTACTATATATTCTTTACTATCATATTTTTCAAAATTTTCCCATTCTAATCCAGTCATAATGTTATCTCCTTTTTGATGATTAATTTTTATTATAATAGTTATAAAATACTTTGTCCACAAAAACTGTTAAAAAAAGAAATGTAGAATATTATTTTCCACATTTCTTGTTGAAAACTATTTAACAACAATATTTACAATTTTACCTTTAATAACGATTACTTTAACAATTTCTTTTCCATCAGTATGATTTTTAACATTTTCTTCTTTTAAAGCTTTTTCCTTTATTGATTCTTCGTCTTCATTAACATTAATTTTTATAGTAGCACGAACTTTTCCATTAACTTGAACAGCTATTTCTTTTTCTTCATCTATAGTTTTTGCCTCATCATACTTAGGCCAACTACTCTTACAAATTGCTTCACCTAAATTATATTTTTCATTTAATTCTTCAGTGATATGTGGCGCAATTGGGTTAAATAAGATTAAGAATGTTCTATAGTCATCTTTTGTAATTTCTTCTTGTTCTTCAAATTTGTTTAGTAAAATCATTAAGGCTGATACTGCTGTGTTAAATTTCATTGCATCTATATCTTCAGTAACTTTTTTTATAGTTTTATGAATTAAGTTTTCTAACTTTTCTGAGTAACCATTTTTATCAGTTACTTTTTCTCCTACTCTAACTACTCGATCAATGAATCTTTTACATCCATTAAGTCCTTGTTCACTCCAAGCAACTTCTTTTTCGTAGTCACCAATAAACATTTCATAAGTTCTTAAAGCATCTGCACCGTATGAAGATACCATATCATCAGGATTTACAACATTTCCTAGTGATTTTGACATCTTAACGCCGCCTTCTCCTAGAATCATACCATGACTTACTCTTGTTTCAAATGGTTCTTTATTTGGTACTAGTCCTATATTATATAAGAATTGATTCCAGAATCTAGCATATAGTAAGTGTCTAGTTGCATGTTCCATACCACCATTATAGAAATCTAGTTTTCCCCAATATTTTAAGGCATCTTGACTTGCGAATTCTTTATCATTATGAGCATCCATATATCTTAACCAGTACCAAGATGATCCTGCCCAGTTTGGCATTGTATCAGTTTCTCTTTTAGCAGGTTTTCCACAATGTGGACAAGTTGTATTTACCCAGTCAGTGATTGCTGCTAGTGGACTTTCACCATCATCTGTTGGTTCATAGTTTGTAACATCTGGAAGTCTAACTGGTAAGTCTTCTTCTTTTACTGGAACCCAACCGCAATCTTCACAATAAACTAGTGGAATTGGTTCTCCCCAGAATCTTTGACGTGAGAATATCCAGTCTTGTAACTTATAATTTACTTTTTCATGTCCTAAGTTATTTTCTTCTAGGTATTCAATCATTTTCTTGATAGAATCTTTCTTATTAGTTAGTCCGTTTAATACTCCAGAGTTAACCATTTCACCATCGCCAGTGTAAGCTTTTTCTGAAATATCTCCACCTTTAATTACCTCAACTATATCAATTCCAAATTTTTTAGCAAATTCATAGTCTCTTTCATCATGTGCTGGTACTGCCATGATAGCTCCTGTTCCATAACTCATCATTACATAATCTGAAATGTAGATTGGAATTTCTTTATTAGTAATTGGATTTATTCCAGTAAGACCTTTTATACATACACCTGTCTTATCTTTATTTACTTGAGTTCTTTCGAATTCTGTTTTATTTTTAATTTTTTCACGATATGCTTCAACTTCATCAAAATTAGAAATCTTATCTTTATTCTTATCTATTATTGGATGTTCTGGTGCGACAACCATGAAAGTTACTCCATATAGTGTATCTGGTCTTGTTGTGAATACTACTAAATCTTCGTCTGTTTCTTTTACTTTGAAATTAACTTCTGCGCCTGTTGACTTACCTATCCAGTTAATTTGAGCTGTTTTTATTCTATCTTGGAATTTAGTATCATCAAGTCCTGTGATTAAGTCTTCAGCATAATCACTCATTCTAAGCATCCATTGTTCTTTTTCTCTTTGTTCTACTTCTGTTCCACAACGTTCACAAACTCCACCTGATGAATCCTCATTAGATAATCCCATCTTACACTTTGGACACCAATTAATATTTTTCTTTGCCTTATAAGCCATTCCATGTTCAAAGAATTTTAAAAATTGCCATTGAGTCCATTTGTAATATTCTGGATCAGTTGTTGCGAACTCTCTTGTCCAATCAATTGATAGACCAATTGCTTTAATTTGGCTCTTGAAGTTTTTAATATTTTCTTTTACAGCAACACTAGGATGAATATGATTTTTAATGGCATATTGTTCTGCTGGTGCTCCAAAAGCATCCCATCCCATTGGGAATAAAACATTGTATCCATTCATTCTTTTCTTACGTGCTAAAGCATCTAGGGCAGTATAACTTCTAACATGTCCAACATGAAGTCCTGCTCCTGATGGATAAGGAAATTCTACTAAATAATAATATTTAGGTTTACTACTTTTATTATCTGCAACAAATACCTTTTCATCTTCCCAATATTGTTGCCATTTCTTTTCTATACTTGTATAATTACTCATTTTTAATCAATCCTTTCTTAACATAATATTTACCAATAAAACTATAACTTAAAAGTATTAATGGGAAAGCCAGTACTAAAGCCAGTAAAATCTGAAGTAGATAATTATCTATAATTAAAACTAACGTAACTAAAATAGAAATATCTAATGAACTAACTAAAGATACAACTAGTAGTAGTCTGTTATAATTAATTTTATCTAAATCAAGCTTATACTTTGATTCTAAAAGTTTTATCTCCATTGGTTTCTTTGGTAAAATATCTTCTTTACTTTTATTATTTTTTTTCTTTTTAAACAGTTTCTTCTTTGATTTCTTTTCTTTTTTTATCTTTGCTTTTCTAATTATAAATATTTGATAGAATAAGAAGACAAAGATAAATGTTAGTAAAAATAAAATTACTTGTTTCATACTCCTCCTTCAAATAAAAAACGCCCTTAATATATAAGGACGAATTATTTCCGTGGTACCACCTTATTTCATAGAATAAATCTATGCGGCTTAATAGAGATAATGGTCTTACCCAATATACTTAAAGATAGTCAAGTTCATAATCATTTCAGGTTTATTTTCACCAACCATAAACTCTCTTAACTGAAATTAATCATTACTACTACTACCAATATTTCAAATATTTGAATTTATTATACTAGAACTCACTAATATATTCAAGTAGTTTTAAGAATAAATTAGTATAAGCTCTAGATAATCCTTTTCCTCTTAGTTTTCTAATTGCTATACGTTTTTTACTAATAGATTGATTACTAAACATTATATCAGATATTTCTTCTTTTAAATAAACATTAATTTTTAGGTCTAATAAAATACTTTTTACATCATCGTTAATGACTCTAACTGCATCTATTTCAATATCTTTTCCTCGACAATTAATTGTTAACTGCCCAATAGTTGGAATATTATTTACATAAACAACGAAGTCATTTCCATCAAATTCACTTTCTACTTTACATGGCTGACTATTATAATATGCAGTAACGCTTTCTGCTTCTTTAGTATTTCTAAAGACTACTTTATAGTTTCTTTTAGCTGGAACTATGCCACTTTTTCCTTCTATTGATCTAATGATAAGTGTGTAGTTATTTTTTAAGTAGTTGTAATCAATTGATGTTTTTAAATAATAACCATCTTTATATAAAGCAGTAACACCATCATCTTCATACAAGGTATAAGTATTAGATACTCCTGGGAATATTTGAATCTCCAAATCTGTTGGTAGCCCTGTATTGTTATAATCACTACGATTAGACAAAGGAATTATACTACCAGCATGAGCAAACACAGGATAATCCTCCTCTTTATAGAAAGAAACATATTTCTTATTACCAGGGAATTTCTTACCTGTTGTAAAATCATACCAAACACCTTCTGGAATAAAGAAACGATGAATAGTACGATTCATAACTTCATCCATTTTGGTAAGAATAGGACATACAAGTAGTTGAGAACCAAAATAATATTGATTTTTATATAAATCGTCATCATAAGTCCACATATAGTTATAATAAAATGGTTGAATAAGCGGTGTACCAGCTTTAGTATAGTTATATGATTCTGTATACAAATATGGGATTAATCTATGACGCAATCTTAAATATTCAGAAGCGATATTTTGTGTTTCATAGTCCCATAACCATGGTTCTTTTTTATAATATGGACCCCTTGCAGCATGAAATCTTAATATTGGTGAGAAAACACTTAATTCTAAGTATCTAATATATAGTTCTGCTTCTTCAATACCTCCATGGTTTCCTGCTACATCATGACTCCAAAATGATACTCCAATGTTAGCAGCATCAAGATAATATTTAGGAATTTTATTTAATTCTTCCCAACTAATTTCACTAGAGCCACCATAAAGAACGGGATATCTATGAGGAGCAAAAATACCGTTACGAGCAAGTATCATACTTCTTTTTTCGGCTTTTCTTCCTGAATCAAGATACAAATAATGATTATAGGCCCATAAATTTGTCAAATTGGAATTTCCTTTATAATCACTCCAGAAAAAGTCTACTCCTAAATCTTCTAATGGGTGTAGCAAAATCTTAAAGTAAACATCTAATAGTTTTGGATTTAAAGGATCAAATAAAATTATTTTATTATCAGTAACTCCTAGATATGACGCTGCTACTTTATAATATAATTCGTGTGGATAAATTCCTTCTTCTGGGTTTATAACAAGACCAAATCTAATTCCTTTTTTATGAAGATTATCTATAGTTTTTTTAGGTTCTGGAAGCAAACTTTTATTAAAAGTAAAACCAGTCTTTAACCCTTTAGCGTTACCTACATTTCTATAATGCCAGTCGTTATCAAGCAAAAGAATTGATAATGGAATTTTCTTTTTTTCAAAATGTTTTACTAAACTAGTAATTTTTTCATCATCATATTCTATATTTCTACTCCACCAATTACCTAAGGCATATCTTGGTATTAACTCTGGATATCCTGTCATTTTATAATAATCAAGAAGAGCTTGTTTATAATCGTAATCGTACATGAACACATAAACATCAATGGAATTTGGATCTCTATCAAACATTGTTCCATCAACATTCAAAAGTTTATTAGGAGTATCATTTATACTCGCAAATCCATCTAGAGAGTATAGACCTCTTTGGAGAATTTTTGAACATGGTACATCAATAGATACCATATTTCCAGCCATATTACGTGCTTCTGGATGATTAAAATACCAATCTTTTTGACGTGCAGGATCTCTTGATAACAATGTTATCTTTAAATTTTTAGTTGGATCTAATTTTGTTCCAATAAATGGTTGTCTTTTCAAATAAGTAAGTCTAAAATATTTGGTTGTGATTTCTAAGATATTTTGATCTTGGTTAACTCTAAAATTAGGATAACCTAAATTTCTAGTTTGAATTAACTGTGTTGGTGAGTCTACAAATTTCCCATCTGGACTATATTCAAGACGTACAACACGTTCAGTTATAATACTAATACGATAATTTGGTCCTTTATAAATTGCTTTTTCTTCAGGACGAGACTTAGAATTATCTATTGAAAACTGCTTTCCTAATGGATACATAGCCAACACCTTCCTATTATTCTAGAATAATGATATCACATTTTCTTACTATTTCCAAGGAAAAAGAAAACAACTTGATAAAGAATAGAAAATATGATATTATGTATACAGATGAAGTTTACTTCATAAAATAAAAATGGAACATTCAATATTTCTCTGTTGGGTGTTGCCAATATGGTTGTCACCTAACTTATGTTAGGTGTTTTTTTATTTTATAGTTACAAAGAGTAAACCTATAAGTAAAAGGATAATGATAATCAAAAGAAATATTAAGAAATCTTTCTTTGACATCTTACCACCTCCTTTCTTCAAAAAAGAGGCAAAGCACCCAACTATCAAATGTTCCAAGTTTTACTATAACATACGTTCGTGTCATTTCAATAAATTTTATTAAAAAAAAAAGCCAATTAATGGCTTTATTTGTCTAAATGCATTGCATAGTGTTCTTCATAAGAAATATCTTTTTCATATATCTCTTTAGCAATATCTTTTCCAACATAACGATAATGCCATGCTTCATGTCTTATTCCTGTAATATCTTCAAAATCAGGTTTAAATCTATAAATAAATCCATATTTATAGCAATTATCAACAATCCATTTATACTCTTTACTACTTACAAAAACATTTGCTGTTGTACTTCCTATATCAAATGAAAGACCTGTTTGATGTTCTGAAAAACCTGGCTTTAAAACGTATTTTTCAACATAAGCATCACCATATAAATTTTTATAAGTATCTGATATCTCTTGTTGTTCATCATAACTACGATATGCTGAATTTATTATTAATCCATACCCTTCTTTTTCAGCATCTTTTTTCATATTCTTAAAAGCTATATAAGCTGTTCTATTAGCTTTCATGCCTTTTTCTTTGGCATCATCTGTACTAATAGTAACTAAATCATTTGGTCTAAAATCTTTATTTAAACATCTATGTTTATTAACTAACATTGTATAAGAAAACTTTTTTATTTCAATGGGATCTTTATAATCTTCTTTATCCATATCTAAATTAACTAATAAAACACTAGTTTCTTCATCTTCTCTGGAGTTATTCATATAAGAAACATAACGGTCATAATATTTTATCTTTGCGTAACTTAAAGTATAAAACTCCTCTAAATATCTTACTTTTTTTCTTTTAGCAAACTCTTTTACTTCTTCCCCTGTTCCATGAGCAAGTATCATTGTAATTTGCTCATTATCATAACCATCCTTAATTAAAGCATTTATATTAGATATTACATATTTTTCATCTTTATATTTTATTTTTGCATAACTATTAAAGTTTTTCTCTTTGTAGTCTGAACTTTCAAAAGCTTTATTTAAAGTCTTATTTTTACCAATATTTAAAACATCATCTTTTTTGAATTTAGCTAAAATATTTTTAGAAGCTTTTTCACTATATCCTAGCTTTTTTAAATCATTTATTTGAACTCGATAAAATATAAACACTCCTAATATAATTATAAATATTACTCCTATAACTTTTAATACATTTAATACAGGAGCCTTAAGTTTAACTTTTTTCTTGGTTACCATAAACTACCTCCGATTATAAACATTATATCATAATTTAATTTTGTGGTATAATATTTTTGGTGATATTTATGAAAGCAATTGTTTTATCTGGAGGAGGCTCTAAAGGTTCTTATCAAATTGGAGTCTGGAGAGCTCTTAGAAAATTACATATTAAATATGATATTGTAACAGGAACTTCTGTAGGTGCTTTAAATGGTGCTTTAATGGTTCAGAATAAATTTCATAAAGCTATTAAATTATGGAGTAAAATTAATATGCAGCTTCTTTTTGGTGATGAAGCTACTAATTCTACTAAAATTACAGATGTTCTTAATATGTACCGTATCAATTTTTTTAAAAATGGTGGTATGGATGTCAAAATATTAGAAGATGTTATTGATAAGTATATAGATAAAGATACATTTTATAATTCAAAAATTGATTTTGGTTTAGTAGCAGTTAATCTTAGTGGAAAAAAAGCCGTTCAAATGAAGAAAAAAGATATACCTAAAGATAAATTGAATGATTATTTAATGGCAAGTGCTTCATGTTATCCAGCTTTTCAAAAGAAGGATATAGATGGAAATAAATTTATAGATGGTGGTATCTTTGATAATATGCCCATTAATTTGGCGATTGATTTAGGAGCAGATTCCATTATCGCAGTTGACTTGTGTGCTCCTGGCGTTAAAGCAAGACCTAAAAAACACGTTGATACAATTACAATAAAGCCAAATAATAAATTAACTAATTTTCTTAATTTTTATGAAGAGGGTTCTATTAGAAATATAAAGTTTGGTTATAATGATACAATGAAAGTTTTTGGTAAATATAAAGGTTACAAATATACATTTAAAAAGAAAAATATTGATGAAGCAATCAGCGAATATCATAAGTTGTTTATTCATAATCTAAATCAAATTCTAAATTCAGAAAAATTGATAAAATTAATAGATGTTAATTTAATTGATCAAGAAAAATTAATCATTAAAACTGCTGAAGAGATAGGATTACTTTTAGAGTTTGATGAAACAAAAATTTATAAATTCAGGAAATTTAATAAAAAACTATTAAAAGAATTTAAGAAAAATAAAGTTAATTCCAAAAAAATATCAACTATAAAAGAACTATATGAAATGATGTTAAAAAAAGACTATAAGTTATTAAGAACAACAGGAATTCTTCATCCTAAAGAATTTATAGAGGCATTATATTTGTATACCATAAGTGAGGTTTAAATGGAAAATAAATTTAAATATAGTAATGATAATAAAAGATATCATACGCTAGATTACTTCTATAAAAACAAATTTAAATCTAAAGTTTGCAAAATAAGTTTAAATGCTGGATTTAGTTGTCCAAATCTTGATGGAACAGTTGGGTATGGAGGATGTATATATTGTTCTAAATCAGGAAGTGGCGAGTTTGCTGGAGATATAAACGATTCTCTTTCTAAGCAATTTGAAACAGTAAAAAAAATATATGACATTAAATGGCCTAACGCTAAATATATTGCCTATTTTCAGGCTAGAACTAATACTTACGCCCCTGTTGAAAAATTAAAAAGTATGTATGAAACAGTTTTAAAATTTGATAATGTTATTGGAATTAATATTGCTACTAGAAGTGATTCAATAACTGATGAATGCCTAGATTATCTTGAAGAATTAAATAAAAGAACTTATTTAACTATAGAACTTGGATTACAAACAATACATGAAAAAACCGCAAAGTTAATTAATCGTTGTTCAAGTCTCGACTGCTTTTATAATATGGTACAAAAATTAAGAAAAAGGAATATAAATGTTGTAGTTCATATTATTAATGGGCTTCCATATGAAGATAAAGATGATATGATTGAAACAGTTAAATATTTAAATAACCTTGATATTCAAGGCATTAAAATCCATATGTTAAGTGTATTAAAGGATACACCACTAGAAAAATTATATAATGATGAAAAATTCCATATTTTAACAAAAGATGAATATATTGATATAGTTATATCACAACTTGAAAATTTACGTGAAGAAATTGTTATAAATAGAATTACAGGAGATCCCAAATTAGATGATTTAGTTGCTCCTACTTGGTTAATTAAAAAATTTTGTGTATTAAATGATATTGATAAAGAAATGCTAAGAAGAGATACTTATCAAGGAAAATTGGCAAAAAAAAATAGCAATTAATTTAGTGTTAATGCTATTTTTTTATTTGTCATAATTAAGCTTTAGTTCCGCATTCTGGACAAAATGCTGCATCTTTTTCCATTTCTGCACCACATTTAGCACAGAATTTTACATTCTTTTTAGTTGTCTTTTTTGTTGTTTTCTTTGTTTCTGTTTTTTCTTCTTTTTCATCTTTAGATGCTACTTCTTCTTTTGCTTTAGATGTAGATTTCTTTTCTTCAGCTTGTTTAGCTTCTTTTTTTGATTCTGTTTCATCTTTAGCAAAAGCTATCATTGGATAACCAACGAATGGGAATAGTAAAGTGATAACTGCAAATCCAGTACTCTTTCCATACTTAATTGCTAATTTATAACTAACAATATATGTAAATACAACATTTGCAAATGGTACTAAACACCACCATCCTTGAACTCCTACTATTTCAAATAAAGTCCACATGTTTAGGAATGGAATTAGAGAATACCATCCTGGTTTATTATTTTTTTCAAATATTTTCCATTCAGAAATTATCATAATAACTGAAGCTGCTAATGCTAAAAGCATCATAATTACATATATAATAACGAATGCCCCTAAGAAACCTGCCCCAGCTGATGCTACTCCTCCAAAAGAAGAATAGCTTCCATAATCATTTGTAATTGACATTATTTATCCTCCTATTACTTTACAAAAATATTGTAACCATTTGTAATTACATATTTTTCCTTAGAATCTTTCTTTAATACTAAAATTGATTTTGTATCATATTTTCTATCATAACTACTACTTGAGTAATTCATTTTATATGTTAAATTGTATTCTACCATAACTACAATATTATTATCATCATAGTAATAAGTACCTTTATTTTGTAAATCTTCTACTTTAAAGTCACTTGCATATGAGTAACTATTTTCTTCTTTTTTAGCTTTTTTTGCTAATGATTCATAATTTTTCTTAATATTATTATATTCATCACTTTCGCTATCAAAATATTTAGCTACTCCATCAAAACTTCCTGTTGAAGCATTAGAATAAATATTATCTAAGTAATTCTTAACATAAGTTTCTACATCTTTGTTAGAACTTGCTAGTTTAAATGTATAAGTTTTAGTTCTATCAGAATAATCTGTGTCTTTATCGTAATTATCTGAAGTAGAACCACTCTTAGAGTATGTATAAACTACATCTTTAATTTCTTTTGTATCTTTACCTTTAACTGCTACACTATATTTACCAGCAATTACATTTTTAACTTTATATATATCCATCTTTACATCTTCTAATTCAACATTTCTGTATGAATCTGGATAATATACCTTAGTATCTGTTTCTTTTGTTTTCTTTAATGATTTATTTAATGTTTTACCATTAAATTTAACAGTTGTTCCACTTGGAACTGCTATTTCAATATTTCCATCATAGAAATCTGGTTCATAAACATACCATTTATTTCCCACTTTAATAGTGTCAATATTGAATATTTTATTATCATCAATAGCAATTTTTACTTCTACTTTTAAATTACCTGTTTCAGAATCAGTGATTTCTTCACCTACTTCTTTAACCTTAATTGTTTTATTTCCTGAAATATTTAATTCCTTATCTTGAATTAATTTTTTGAATGCTTCTTCATCAAAATAACTATCTTTTTCTTGGTAGAATATTTTACCAATATTTTTGTAATCATCTTTGCTTAATTTTGTAACCATTTGAACAGCTACATCTTTAGCACTACTATTTTTACCACAACCAGTTACCATAAATGGTAAGACTAATATAGCTAGTAATAAAAATACTTTTTGTACTTTTTTCATAAACTCACTCCTACTTTTTTTCTTTACCTTTCATTGTCTCTGCAAGTGTTGTTCCTATTGTTGTAATGTTTTGTAAGTCACTTGGAACAATAATCTTAGTTGATTGTCCGTTTGCAACATCTACTAAAGCTTCATAACTCTTGAATTTTAAAACAGCTTCATCCATTTTAACATCCTTCAAAAGTTTTAATCCTTCTGCTGTTGCTTGTTGGATTTTTAAGATTGCTTCTGCTTCACCTTCTGCTTCTTTAATTTGTGACTCTTTCTTTGCTTCAGCTCTTAAAATAGCACTTTCTTTTTCTCCTTCTGCAATAAGAATTGCAGCTTTCTTTTCTCCTTCTGCCTTAAGGATAGCTTCACGTCTTTCACGTTCTGCACGCATTTGTTTTTCCATAGTATCTTGAATATCACGAGGTGGTATGATATTTTTTACTTCAACACGGTTAACTTTGATTCCCCAAGGATCTGTTGCTTCATCTAAGATTGATCTCATTTTAGTGTTGATAATGTCACGTGAAGTTAGTGTTTCATCAAGTTCTAGTTCACCAATTATATTACGTAGAGTGGTTGCAGTTAAATTTTCAATTGCATTAATAGGATTTTCAACTCCATATGTATATAATTTTGAATCTGTAATTTGATAATATACAACTGTATCAATTTGCATTGTAACATTATCCTTTGTAATTACTGGTTGAGGTGCAAAATCTTTTACTATTTCTTTTAAGCTTACAACATTAGCGATACGATCAATTATTGGAAATCTGTAATGAAGTCCAGTTTCCATTGTTCTATCATATGCTCCTAAACGTTCAACAACATAAGCCTTAGATTGAGGTATAATTTTAACACCTGCAGCTATTATAACTATAATAATAATTATAATTGTTAATAACATTTAATCTTCCTCCCTTATTTCTTCAACTAAAAGTTTTACGCCTTCTATTTTTAAAACTTTTATTGAAGCACCCTTTTTTATCTCTTTTTTACTAGTAGCAGTCCAAATACTTCCTTTTACATTTACTTCTCCGTAAGTATTTTTTGAGATTTCTTTGGTAACCACACCTTCTTTTCCTATTATTCTATCTAAATTAGTAGGTTCTATTTTTCTGACTCTTAATTTCTTAACTATTGGTTTTGTAATTATTAAAGCAATAACACTTACTACAATAAATACTATGATTTGAATTGTAATATTATCAGTAAAATATGTTGAAATAGCGCTAGCTAAAGCTCCAATTGCAAACCAAATAGATACTAAATTTATAGTTACTAATTCGATAAATAGTAGAACTAAAAAGATAATAATCCAGATATCAACCATTCTCTCACCTCCCCTTTAGTATATTTCATAAAGTGTTATTTTTCAACATATTTCGACTTTATTTTCACTAATTTTTTAAATATTTCTTGAATATATTTAAACGCTTTGTTATACTCTATATAGAAGGTAGGAGATAAAATGAAAAATTCCTTTAATTATTTCGTATCAGGATCCTTTGCTTTCTTGGGTTTATTATGCATAACAAGTGGGGTTGCAATACCTAAACTTGCCGCTAATACTGAAACAAACAGTGTTGTTAAACTAAGCGTTACTCAAAAGCAAGTATCTTTTTGTAAAAGTAATGAAATAAAGCTTGCAGATATTAATGTTGAAGTTAATAATCCTTTAAGTACTAATGCTAAAGATTATTTAAAAACTCCAAATGATATTGATACAAGTATTATAAATAGATTAAAATTAGATACATCAAATGTAAATGTTAATCAAGTTGGTAGTTATACTTATACTATTACATATAATAAAAAGATTTATAATGGAACAGTTAATGTAAAGTCAAAAGCTCTTCCTCAAGTTGATATAATGACATTAAAATCATTATCATTTGAAACAAATACTAAACTATCTCTTGATGTTACAACATACATCAAAGAACAATTAGCACCTGAAGTGGTTGCTGCTGTTAGACTTGATATTAGTAATGTTGATGTAACAAAACCTGGAAGATATTTATATTCTATTAGTTATAATGGAAAATTATATACAAATACAATAACTATTTATGAACCAAAATTTGGTACTACTACTAATGATTCAACAATAAAAGATAATATAGTTAATAAAGATGATAGTAATACTAATATTAATACAAATAAAAATTCCTAAAACTAGGAATTTTTTTTATTTGATACCAACTATATTTCCATCAATGATTTGTATATTTTCATAATTAGGATTTTTAGAAAGACCTGGCATAGTTAAAATTTTTGATAAATACACAGTTATAAAACCTGCTCCATTATATAATTTTATATCTTCTACATGAATATTATAACTATCATTTATAAGCAATCTATTTTTATCATCTGATATTGAATATTGTGTTTTAGCTACACATATTGGAAGATAAGATAGATTATTTTTCTCTAAAAGTTTTATTTTTTCTAAGGCTTTAGCGCTGTAATCTACTCCACTAGCTTGATATATAGAAGCTAGTTTTTGCATTTTTTCAAAAATAGTATCTTCTAAATTATATAAATAATGGAAGTTATTTTCATTTTCTAAGGACTTTAAAACTGTATTTGCTAAATCAGTAGCGCCTTTGCTGCCATCTTTGTAAGACGTAATAGAAGAAAAACTAACCTTTTGTAAAGAACAAATTTCTTCAACAAACTTAATATCTTCATCTTTATCATCCTCAAATTTATTTAAAGCAACTACTATATTGGTATTATTCTTCTTTAAGTTTTTGATATGAATTACTAAATTATTAATTCCTTGTTGTAAGTCTGTACTTCCATAATATTTTAAGGCACGTATTGTTACAGTTAAAACAATGCAATCTGGTTTTTTAGCTATTTTTCTACATTTAATATCAAAGAATTTTTCTGCTCCTAAATCAGCTCCAAATCCAGCTTCTGTTACAACATAATCAGATAAACTTAATCCTAAGTTAGTTGCTTTGATACTATTACAGCCTATAGAAATATTAGCAAAAGGTCCACCATGAACTATAACTGGATTATTTTCTAATGATTGTACAAGGTTAGGATAAAATGCATCTTTTAATATAGCAGTAAGAGCTTTTTCTATTTTTAGATCTTTTGCAAATACAAAACTATTATCACTTCTCATACCTATAACTATGTTTCCTAAATTAGTTTCTAAATCAGATAAATCTTTTGATAAGCAAAAAACACTCATTATCTCACTTGCTGCTGTTATATCAAAAGATGTAGAATAATTATCTAAGTCAACCTTTCTTAGGCTTCTATCATTAACGTCTAAACATCTATTAAATAAAATTTTAGCTATTTGAAGACTATTACCATTATAAATATGATTGTCAATAGAAGCAGATAGTAAATTATTTGCTGAAGTAATCGCATGAATATCCCCAGTAAAATGAAGATTTATATCGTTAGATGGAATTATTTGAGAATATCCTCCTCCAGTAGCGCCTCCTTTAAGTCCAAATACTGGCCCCATAGATGGTTCTCTTAATACTGCAACTGATTTTTTATTTAATAAATTTAGGCCATCATTTAGACCAATACTAACAGTAGTTTTTCCTTCTCCATATGGAGTTGGATTAATAGCTGTAACTAAAATTAGTTTTCCTTTTTTTAAATCGTTATCAACAATTATTTTAGCTTTATCTTTTCCATATAAAATTAAGTCATCAGAAGTTAAACCAAGTTTTGTTGCTACATCAATAATATTTTTCTTTACAACACTTTTTTCAATATCTAAATCACTCATCTTATCCCCTCCAGTAATCTCATTATAATTTTATTACTTTCTTTTGTCAATTATCGATAATTTAAGAATTAGAAAAAATTTTTAAAAACTATGAAACTTATTTTTTCAATAGACATAACTATTCCAATTTTAATAATTTCTTAGCTGAATTTAAAAATTTGCCTAAAAAAGATTCTTAAATTAGTAATTTCTTCGATTTGAAAACATTTTAAAGTTAGTTTATATTCTTAAGCATTAAGAAAAAAAGGAGGAATTAGATGAAAAAAATATTTGTTTTCTTAATGACAATTTTAGCTACTAATATTTTGTCTTTAATAAATGTTAGTGCTGCAACAAATACTTTCTATGAAGGAGATTACATAGGAGATATTTATATGACAAAAGAGAAAGGAGGGGTTAAGTATTATCAAAGAGCTAGATTTTTCAATATGACTAATAGAAAAAAGGAAGCTTATTGTATTGAGCCTTTTGCTATGTTTAATGAAAATGGTTCTTATGCATTAAGTTTAACTGCTGATAATTTATCAAGTGAACAAATGAAAAGAATACAGGCAATTATTAATTTTGGATATTTGTATAGTTACCATTATGATCCAAAGTGGTATGCAATTACACAGTTTATGGTATGGCAAGTAGCTGATCCTACAGGAGATTATTATTTTACTAATGGTCTAAATGGTCCTAGAATTACTAGATTTGAAAGTGAAATGGCAGAAATTAATTCTTTAGTAAATGAGTATTATACTATTCCTAGTATTGCTAATACAAATATAGATATAGTAAAGGGAAAAGATTTAACACTTACAGATACTAATAATGTCTTATCTAAATATAAATCTGATTCAGATAAAGTCACTATAGATGGTAATAATCTAATTATCAAAGATTTAGATGAAGGTAATAATAGAATTCATCTATATAGAAAAGAAGTTAGAACTACTCAAATTCCATTTTTTTATAATTCACCTGATAGTCAAAATATGGCCACTAGTGGAGATTTAGAACAACTAGACATTTACTTGAATATTAATGTTGTTAAAACAAGATTAGAAATAACTAAAATTGATAGTGACAATAAAAATACTACACCAAGAGGAGAAGCCAAACTAGAAAAAGCTAAATATGAATTACTTGATAAGGATAAAAACAAAATAAGTGAACTTGTAATTTCTAAGAATATGAAAGCTAGTATTGAAAATCTTGATTTTGGAAAATACTATCTTAAAGAAATAGAAGCAGGTATTGGCTATCAACTTGATGATAAAATTTATGAAATAAATATAGATAAAGATAATCCAGTTATTAGTATTGAACTTGAGAATAAGGTTATTGAAAAAGAGATAGAATTAATTAAGTATATTGAAGATAGTAATAGTTTTTCAAAAGAAGAAGGTATTGGTTTTGATATTATAGATAGTAATAATAATCTATATGATACGATTACAACTGATAAAAATGGTATCGCTAAGATTAAGCTACCATATGGAAAATATTTAATAAAACAAAGAAATACAACTGCTGGTTATAATTTAATTGATGATTTTAATATAGATGTCTTAGATAATATTAAGTTAACAAAAGAATTGTATGACTATAAAATTAAGGTACCTAATACTTATCATGAAGAAAATAATTACAACTTAATTTTGTTAATTTTAATGGGATTAATTTATGTCAAGAAAATGGTATTTTGTTAGTACTGTTATTTTGGGGATAATTATTATGATATTTATAAATACAACACCTAAGATGAATTCTAAACCAATTCCTAAAGCAAGTTCTATTTCAACTAATAGAGTTTTTAATAAGAATGTTAGTCCTAAGATTATTTCTATTGGAAGATTAATAATAGAAAAAATCAAACTAGATCAAGCATTATATGATATTAATTCTCCAAATAATAATGTTGAAGAAAATGTTACTATTTTAAAAGGTAGTAGCTTACCAACTGATAATAAAGGAACCATCTTTTTAGCAGCTCATTCTGGTACTGGTGATATTGCTTATTTTAATGATTTAGATAAGTTAAAGGTTAATGATGAAATTATTTTTAAGTATAATAATATTAATTATCATTATTTAGTTGATAAAATTTTTGAAGAAGAAAAAGATGGTGATATTGAAATTACCAAATCAAGTGATAATCAATTAGTACTAACTACTTGTAGTAAAAAAGATTCTAAAAAGCAATTAATAGTTAATTCTAATCTCATACAAAAAGAGGAAATTACTTAGTTTTTTCCTCTTTGTTTGTTAATAATTCTAAAGCTTTATTTAATTGATTATCATTTTCTTCTGTTGGATTCTCATAATATTTGTCATCTAATTTAACTTCATAATTTGGTTTTACACCAACTTTATTAATACTATTTCCTTTTGCTGTCAACCAACTTTGAATTGTATATTTTAAGGTTGCTCCACTTTCTAAAGTATATGCAGTTTGGACACTTCCTTTACCATAAGTAGTTGTACCAACGAGTTTTGCCTTGTAAGTTTCTTTCATTGCTGAAGCTAAAATTTCTGATGCTGAGGCACTTTCACCATTTATTAAAACAACAATATCATAATCTCTAGAAGTTATTGTTTTATCTTTTATTTTTTTCACAACATTTTTCTTTTCTATTCGATAAATTACTTCGTTTTTCTTAGTAAATAATTCAATAATATCTGTAACCTGTAGTAAATGACCGCCAGGATTACTTCTAACATCTATTATTAATGAATCTATGTTTTTAGATTCCAATTTCTTCAAATGTTTCTCAAATTGCTTTGCTGTGTTTGCTGAAAATATCCCAATAGATATATAACCTACCTTTTTATCATTTTTCTTAATCACTTTTGACGATACACTTGGAATAACAACCTTACCTCTTTTAATTGTAATTTCTTCTTCTTTATCATCTCTTTTAATTTTTAATTTAACATTAGTTCCACTTTTTCCTTTTATTAAGTTACTTATTTTACTAAGTTCCATATTCAAAATACTTTTACCATCTACTTCTAATAATTCATCATTAACTTTTAAGCCAGCTTTTTCTGCTGGAGATGATTTTGAAATTTCTATAATACTAACATGTTCACCATCATATTGAACAGTCGCTCCTATCCCAACATACTCGCCATCTACTTTTTCATTAAATGTTTCTGAGTCACTGTTTTCTAACATTTCAGAATATGGGTCATCAAGAGAAGAAACCATTCCTTTAATGGCTGCATTAACTAAAGTTTTTTCTCCCACTTTTTGATAATAGTTATTATATAGATTATTATATGTAGATACTAATTCTTCTAGTTCAGCAGAATTTTTATTAAAAGAAATATCTGAATTATTATAACTTGAACTACTACCTATTAAAAAACCTATCATAATAGCTAAAACTGTAATTGTCATCATTTCAGAAAAATTAAATTGTAGCTTATTCTTTCTAAACCAAATTTTAATTTTTTTAATTTTTGAGTTATTTTTCGATTTCTTCTTGCTCATTAAATCCACCTCATTTCTAGTATATTTATCTCGTTCTGTTTCTATTTAAATTATTTTGACTTTCTAGTTCATTTACCTGAGAAAGTAATTCAAATTCTAATTCATTGATTGTATTTAAAGCTTCTATTACTTCTGGTTCCATCCCAAAAGTCATAAGTTCAGCTTTTAATTTTCGAAGTTCACTTAAACTATTACCAATAATTGCTCTAACTTGAATAATAGGATTAGATCCAACTTTTCTAATTACTTTTTCTAATTTTAACTTTTTAACCTTTCTTCCAAGTAGACTTCTTGATCTTCTAATTTGATTATTTACGGTTAGAAGAGTATTTACAACTAAAGAACTATTTAAATTAATTAATTGATTAATATTTGCTCTTCCAACAATAGCCTTAGCCTGTGCTAATATAGTTGCAATCACTGCTACATTAGCAACTTTTCTTTTTAGTTTAAGCTTAGTAACATTTTTTTCTAAATTCGTTTTATTAACTTTATACTTTTTTGGTTTTTCTTCGATGTGAAGACTACTCTTTGATGTTTTCTCAATATTTTTTACTGTCTTCTTATTTTCTATTTCTGGTGAAATTTTATTCTCAAACTTTTCTTTAGTAACTTTGTTACTACTAGGTGTATCCTTTTTCTTAGAAACTTGCTTTTCTTGTTTTTTTTCAATAGTTTCTTTTAATATAGTATCAATTATTACTATCTCTTCTAAAATCTTTTTTTCTGTGTTATTATTTGCTTTTTTTGCATCTTCTTTTAAGTTTTCTTTTTGTACTTTTTCTTCTAATTTCTGTTCTTCTTCCTTATTATCATCAAATTGTTTTTCCACCATTTCTGTGGATTCTTTAGGAGATTTTTCTTCTTTCTCTAATTTATATATTTTTTTATCAAGTCCTTTTTCAGATTTTTTTATCGAATCTGTACATGTTTTATCAATTGACTTAATATCAAGGATAATCTTATTATTTAAATTTGTCTTCTCATAATATTTTGTAATATTTTTCAAATTGTTCTTTTCTTGTTCTAACTGATTTTTATAATATTCAAGGATTTCTAAATCATTACAGTTTTCTATTTCATATTCTAACTTCATGATATAGTCTTGGATAACCATAAGTTTTTGAATATCTTTTTTTGCAAAATATAAAATTTCAGTTTCATTACCTTTATGAGAAAACATAGTTTTACTATTTGAGTCGTCTTCAGAAAATAGTCTACTCTCCTTATACTTCTTCTTTGATTTGATATTATCAATACGCATACCTTTTTTATTTTGTTCTTCTATATTTTTATCAACAGATTTGTGGAAAATGCCAAATATAAATGAAACTATGATTGCAAAAAACTTTTTTATTGAAGTTGTTATATTTTTCATACTTATCACCACTAAAATAATTATACACCAAAAAGAAAAAAAGAACTAGAAAGTTCTTTTATACAAATTAATGGCGCCCCAACTAGGACTTGAACCTAGGACCCCTTGATTAACAGTCAAGTGCTCTAACCAACTGAGCTATTGAGGCATCAAAGGTTAATTTAACCTTATTTTAAATATTCATTAATGGAATCTTGTCCTTCGACATAATCTAATATACCACCATTTGAGAATTTAATCAATGTAGATTGATTAATTTTTAATTCTGATGCATCTTTTGCATCTTTATTTGATTCACTAGAATTAATACTTTTATTCATTGTATTAGCTAAATTAACATAGTAAATTGGCAAATGGCTATCTTTTGCTTCATATGTGCTAATCATATTACCATAAACAGAAGCGTTATCGGCAGTTGTATCATAAAATAAAACTAAATACTCTTCATCATCTTTATTAAAACTAGTTCCTGCTAAAATTTCTGAGTATTGAATAGCTGTTTTTTCATCTTCTTTACTAATATAATCAGTAGATGATTTTTTTAATATCAAAACAGTTAATAGATACATAACTAATAGGATTACTAATACTATAACAACACATTTTATAACATTAGAAGTGTCACTTTCATAAATACTATTATTTAATACTTCTTTTCTAGTTTGTACATTTTTACTTTTTTTATTACTTTTTGTTGTATTTTTCTTCTTTGTCATATTATTCACCAAGACAATTATATCATAAATATTATTATTTACAAAAGCTATTTTCATTCTAATTAAGTCTTTTTTCTATATCTTCCATACTTGGAAGAGTATTTTCTAAATAATCTGGAATCTCTGATAAGATTTTATATTCACTTACTCCTATAGGTTTATTTATATCTTTTAATGCTAATTCAGCAGTTACTCTTTTCTTATCTTTACACAACAATATTCCAAATGTGGGATTATCATTTTTGCCTTTGATATATTTATCAACTGCATTTAAATAGAAATTAAGTTTACCTGTATATTCAGGTTTAAATTCAGTTGTTTTTAGTTCTATTACAACATAACTTCTTACTTTTAAATTATAGAATAATAAATCTATATAATAATCTTCATTTTCTATCTCTAAATGATATTGTCTGCCAACAAAAGCAAAACCGTTACCGAGTTCTAATAATAACTTAGTTATATTAGCTGTTAGCTCTCTTTCAATATCTAATTCTTTTAAATCTTTATCAGCAGTTATAAAATCAAATATATATGGATTCTTTAATAACTCTTTTACTTGTTCATTATTTGGAGATGGCAGAGTATTATCAAAATTAGTTGTTTTATTTTCTAATAATGCTTGTCTTTCATACAATTTACTAGATATTTGATGTATCAATATTGAAACAGACCAACCATTTTCAAGTGATTCTTTTGCATACCACTTTCTAATTTCTTTATTTTTTACTTTATCAAGAAGTATCTGATTATGATTCCAGGATAATTTTGCAAGGACTCCTTGCAAAAATTCATCGTTAGCAAACTCTGTTGCAAATTTTTGCATGTATCTTAAATTTCTTGCTGACATTCCCTTTAATGTAGGAAATTCAACTTTTAAGTCTTTTGCCAATGTATCAATAAATGATGAACCCCATTTATTATTTTCTATCAGCTTTAAACCAATATTATAATACATTAAAACTAAATCCCTATTTGCATTTTCTACTATTCTATTTCTAGTAACAATTAAAGTTTTCTTAATATCATTCAATACTTCAAAATATTTGTCCTTGCTTTCTATCATAAAATCCCCCTAAAATTACTTATAAATCTCAAATATATTCATCACGACTTTTTGTATTTATTACTCATTAATATTATTGTAGAAAAAAACTAGTTTACGAAAAAAAAGAATCTATATAAGATTCTATTTCATAGTAGGTAATACATTTATAGATTGAGCTACTTCTAATAATTCATCTTGATTTAGAACATCACTAACAATATAGTAATCAATTCCTCCACTGGTCCATGTAAGGGAATTATCCGTTAATGCACCAAATGTATCCATAAGCATAAATGGTTCACCATATGTTGGTACAATTGTCATTTCTTCTTCTATATTGGCAGTTTCTTCAACAAGCAAGAAAGGTTTATCGCCATCAAATGTCATTATTACTCTATTTCCTCCATCTGTTTTAACCTTCTCTTCTTGTGATAATTTAGTTCCTGTTGGTAAAACAAGTGGATAAATTGTATCTTCTAAACTAGCTGTTTGTTTAGTAGTATTATCAGTTTTTGACATCTTAAGAGATTCTTTTACACTAAAATAATTTTTCTTAAAGGTTGGAGAATAATCAATATCATTTACTTTTAAAGTCATAAGTGGAATATTATTTTCATCATAAACTTTTACTTCTTTTAATTTTAATTTCTTATCAAAAGTAATTTTCTGTTTGATTAACTTCTTATTATTTGGATAATTTACATCAGTTGTAAATATATAGCTATTTTTTGTTTCTTTAAATTCCTTTTCTTTATCATTGTTAATATCATCTATAAGTGAATTTAACAAATAAATTTGAGAATTATTATATGGCCAATCACTTTGAAATTTAAAACTCTTATTTAATGATGGTGTAACAACATAAACTCCATCCTTGTTCTTTAGTATTATTTGTTCATAACTATTAGCTATATTAGTTAAACTTACCTTATAATAATCATCTTTCTTATAAGAAACATCAACCTTATACTTATAAACATCATCATTATTTACTATCTCTAAATTACCATCTAATTTATAAGATGGCATCTTTTCTATTTTTTTTGTTAAATCCTTGATAATTCCTTTTTCTCCATATTTTCCACATCCAGTTAAAACAATACTAACAACTAATAATATTAATGGAATAATTTTTTTCAATTTCTTCACCTCATATTTATTCTTCATTTAATTATATGGAAAGATATGCTTTTTATTCCAAAGAAAAATAGGATTTGTAAATTATCCTATTATCTTTAAAAATTTTCTTAACTCTTCAACTTTTAGACTAAGGCCACCTAGTAAATAGCCATCTATATATGTTGATTTATTTATTTCTTCAATATTTTCTGCAGATAAACTTCCACCATATAATAGTAAATTTTCAGGATAGTCCTCTTTTATCTTTCTTAGAACATTGTCTATTTCTTCTCTATTTGGTGTATTACCTGTACCTATTGCCCAAATTGGTTCATATGCAATAATTATTTTTGATGTATCTTCTATATCTTTAAACGCATCTTTTATTTCAGTCATTATTTTTACGGTTGTCATATTAGCTTCTTTTTCATTCTTATTTTCACCAACACATAATATTGGTGTGATTTCATTATCTAAAAGCATTCCAATTTTTTTATTTATCTCTTCATTAGACTCTTTCTGATATTTTCTTCTTTCAGAATGTCCTACAATTGAATACTTCACATTTAATGCTTTTAGTTGACTAGCAGACACCTCACCAGTAAAAGCTCCTTCATAATTACTTCCAACGTTTTGACTTCCTAATTTAAAATTTGTTAGGCTAAACCTAGATAAATAAAGGTCAGATGGACATAAGACTAATTCATGTTTACTTTCTAAAGTATTTAACCCTGCTTGATATTTTATAAATTCATCTATTAATAAATTACATTTATT